>CAMASM010000069.1 GCA_945860985.1 Candidatus Finniella inopinata | reverse complement strand
GATGTGAAAAATATGAAACAAGAGGAATTTGATGAAGTCATGGAAAATTACAATACAACACCCAGAAAATCTTTGGGATGGTTAACTCCTCTTGAGGCCTTTAATGAAAATTTACACCGTGTTGCACTTCGAACTTGAATGTGGCAACTAGTTGTTAACTACTTGTATGCGATTCTGATGATACTGGAGCGGTATCTTTAAGAATTATGATTAATTTGTTATTAGCATTAATGGTTTGTTGTGGTTCTCTATGCGCTACGGATGTTGATTCTGATGGTGGTAAGAAGCGTGTTCGTTCAGCTAGATCAACTAATAATTTTGATGATTTTGAAGAAGAAAAAGCGGCAAAGAAGCAGAAAAAATTTGGATCGAGAAGTTCAGCATCTTCCATAAAAACTGGTGGTAGAACACCTATAAGCACTGTTTCTAAAATATTTGATAAAAGCAAGTTGGGACTTGTTCCTTCTGCTTATTTAGATAAACAAAAGGATATTGAAAAAGAGCGTGCTGAGTCCTTTATAGGCAATATTAGATATGCTGTTTTACAAATTGAGGGTGATCGCCACTCTATAAAAATTCCATGAGCTGATATTTAGTGCTTGGCATAAATTGTAGAATGCAGTAATTTCTTACTAGTCTGTCTGGCGTTGCATGGTTCAATGTACCTTATAGCTTTAGGTTAGTAGAATATATTTATGTACCTTGAAAGTATTGCAAAATGGTTGGTTGGTCATAAAGAAGATCACCATATTTTTGAGAATTTTGTAAAAAACCTTCCGCTCCATGTGATTGTTTTTGACAAGGATTTATTTTTTGTTGCTGCGAGTGATCGTTTTTTTGAAGAATCTCTAATTAAAAAGGAAGAAACTATTGGCAATCCTCATTGGTATGAACTTGTGCCAAATATGCCAGAAAAATGGAAAAAAGCTCACCAAGAAGTTTTAAAAGGCGCACATCTAAAGTGGTATGACGATGTGTTTTACGGGGATGATGGTATAGCTGAGTGGTGGAATTCTGAACAGATTCCTTGGTATTTAGAAGATGGAGAAATTTTTGGAATAATTCTTTATGTTGAAAATATAACAGAATCAAAAATAAAAGAGAATAGTTTGCAGCAAACTGTAACCTCTCTGGCAAAGTCTAATAAAGAGCTTTCAACTTATGCCCATATTTGCGCTCATGATTTAAACGAGCCATTGCGTGCAGTTGCTAACTGTTTGCAAATTATTGGTAGAGAATATTCAAAAACATTTGATGATAAACTAATTAAATACTTCAATATAATGAAGAGCAGCACAGAATATATGAGTGACTTAATTTCAAGTTTGTTGAAATATTGTGATCATGATGAAAATAAACTTAATTTGGAATCTGTTGATGTTGGCTTAATTATTGAAGATATTAGCAGTGCTCT
The DNA here is from genome assembly GCA_945860985.1 of Candidatus Finniella inopinata. Taxonomy (GTDB): domain Bacteria; phylum Pseudomonadota; class Alphaproteobacteria; order Paracaedibacterales; family CAITNM01; genus CAITNM01. The sequence continues at coordinate 7,347 of CAMASM010000069.1, read as the reverse complement.
GAAAACTATTGAAAAATATAAAGACGCTGAAATAAATTGTGGAAAAATGCCCTTGATTGTTGCAGATAAAACTTTACTTAAGGAAGTTATTCAAAATTTGATTTCTAATGCCTTAAAATACAATAAGTCAAAGCCAGCGATTAACATTAAAGTGCAAGACACTGGCTTGTTTTGGCAGTTTTCATTTTCAGATAATGGTATTGGTATTGAAAAAAAATACTTACGTAAAGTGTTTGAAGAATCTGTACGCTTGAACCCTGACTATGAGTATGGTGGTTCTGGGCTAGGGCTTTACCAATGTAACAAAATTATTAATGACCATGGTGGTAAGATGTGGGTTAAATCAGGTGGTGGGAATGGTTCAACTTTTTATTTTATTATTCCAAAGGCTGACTGTTCTGCAGTGCATATCCACACTGACGATTGTAAAGATAGTTTACGACATTGATAATGTTGATTTGAACATTTAATAACCTAATTACTGTTCGTATTTTTGTTTAAAATTGTAAGTTACAAGGTAGTGAAGTATCCTGCTAAAAGGTGCTAAGGATATATTTATGAAGAAAACAAGAAAAATTTCATTAGGTGAAAGGTTATTTTTTTCGATTTTGAGAGGTAGAGATTTATTTTCTCTCTTAATTTCTTTAAATTACAAAATTTTTACCGGCATTATGAGGTTTGCAAATCCAGCTTACCTCGACATTATAAGCGCTGCTAGTGCACGTAGGGCTTATTTCAGGGCTATGCGTAAGGTTCCTGCTTATAAAAAATTTATAGATTCTTTTGAAGCTGATTCAATTCCAGAAACAGACAAAGAAAATTACATCAAAGTTTACTCTATGGAACAACGCTGTGTTGGCGGTAAATTACCTATAAATAAAGTTATGATTGATGAATCTTCTGGTAGTACGGGTACGCCTTATAATTGGATAAGAAGTCAGGCAGAACGCAGAAAATCACATGGTTCAATAAGCTATTTTTCACGTTATTGTTTTAATAATGATTTTGATATCATTATAAACGCTTTTTCTATGGGGGCTTGGGCAACTGGAATAAATATGGGTAAAGCCTTAGAGCGTAATGGAATTGTCAAAAATACAGGTCCAGATATAGAAAAGATAATAAAAACTTTAGAGTTTTTTGGAACTGGATATAAGTACTTAATTTTGGGGTATCCACCTTTTATCAAGCAAATTGTTGATATTGCAAAAACTAATGGATTTCCATTGCAAAGCTATAATTTAATGGCATTGGTAGGTGGAGAAGGTATGTCTGAAGGTCTACGCGATTACTTGTTGCCGCATTTTCAGGAAGTATACAGTGGGTATGGGGCAACGGACATTGGCGGGTGAAACTCCTCTTTCTGTGGCTATTCGCAGGCTTGCTAGGGAAAATGATGATTTCAGATATGGCATTTTTGGGAATGACTCAAGGCTTCCTATGATTTTCCAATATAATCCATTTGAGCATTACATTGAGGTCAACGATAAAGGTGAGTTAGTCTTTACAATTAATCGAGGGTCAATTATATCACCAAGAATACGCTACAACATTCATGATCAAGGTGGGGTTGCTAACTATAACCAAATGAAAAAAAGACTTTTGAATTTTGGAATAGATATAAAAACATTGGAGTCTAAATCAAAATTTCATTTGCGTTTGCCATTTATGTGGGTTTATGGAAGGCGAGATTTTACGATTAGTATAATGGGGGCGAATATTTACCCAGAAGATATTGAGCAATGCATCTATGCAGATGCTGAGTTAAGTAAGATTACACGTTCTTTTTGTCAATGTGTTGCGGAAAAAGAAGATAAAAAAGTCAGACCGGCGTTTTACTTTGAAATAAATGTTGTTCCTTCTAAAGATTTAGAGCTTAAGTTTCAAACTTCTATTACGACAAATTTAAGAAAAATAAATTTAGATTACCGAGAGGCATGGAATGAATATAGTGATACATTACAGCCAGAAATTCATTTATATCAAGTTGGAGAAGGGCCATTCAAAATGGAGCATGGTCAAATTAAGCAACGTCGAATGTTAAAAGGCCAATTAAAGGATTATTTTTAGGGGCATTTTTTCCTTGATGTTAATATGGATTATGAAAAAATCTAGCTAAAGGAACATCAATGGAAAAAGATAAGTATATTCAAGAATTAAACGATGTCTTTGTTCAAGCAAAAGCTTGTGAGAAGTGGGGTGCCACCTTGCGTGCCGGTGAATTGATTGCAAAATCAAAAGGTTGGTTTGTTCCTAAAAACCAAGAGGTAATGAGCATTACTGATTACCCCATAGAGGTACTTGAAAGGTGGCAAAAAGAATTGGTGGATTTTTTAAAAGAACATAATATTTCTGTGCCTTACTATTATGAACTTGATGAGTACAAAAAATATCAACAGATTGTAGCAAAGGGTAAGGACGCTAAGAAAAAGCCAACAAAACAAATCAAAAAATCTAAATAACTCTCTGGGCGCTAATAAGAAAATGCCCACCATTTGGTGGGCATTTTATTTATTATATATTATTTATGAATACTATTTTTCTGCCAATTTTTCTAAGGCTTCTTGATAGGCATGTTTTGCTAATACTCCACTGCCTAATCCAGCGGCAAAAAATGCGTCTACTTGTGTATCAGTTAATAAACTCCTTATAGCTGTTGGAATAATGCATGTGGTTTGAAATTCAGTGACCTCTGTTTCGGTCCAGGCCCGCCCTATAGCCGTCCTAGATTCTTCAATAAACTTTTCCCTTCCAACCGCTGGATCCCCTGGAGGCGCAAAAAGCTGCCCGCCAATTGCTATTACTGCAACACTAAGAATCGCTACCTTCGATAAACCACGCATACATATCTCCTTTGTTTGGCGTATTTACAAGGTCAAGCTATTCCTAAAATGCATACTTATAAAGGGGAAAATGCGGATAATTTTCTCAGAACCACTAAATTTGGCTTAAACAAGTCCGATAACGCTAAGCTGAGTACCGAAGCCTTTGCTATAATTTCGAATTCCATGTAAACCTAGAGTCATTCAACTTTCAATAATGCAGGCACAGCCCTAAGTCCTTTAACTAATCTATCTGCTGTTAAACTTGTGGCAAGGCCATAATGCCGCATTAAAGCTATTAGCTGTCTAGTTTCTGCAACAGTTGGAACCCATCCATACTTTTTACTAGCTAATTCTATATATTTTGCGGCAATAAGAACTGCATTACTTGGCAAAGCAACCTTATCTATACTAGCATATAAGTTACTTCCTGCTTTGATGGAATTAATATCCATCGCCGACAGCGCGTATTCATTTTTTCCTGCAGCAGTATCGGATGCTGCCTCATCATCAACAAACTCCCAGCCGTCGCAATCTGTGGCTTCTGCAACCACAACCCACTCACCAGCGAGAGCCTTTCGCATAAGTTCTGGATCATTTAAAGGCGTTCCACATTTCGCTAAAGAGGGTTCTACAAATGCATAATATGGTTTTGAAACCCCGCACTTTGTTCCAATTATTCCAAATCTTATCGGCGACGCATCTGGACCATCTGCTCCAACTACTGCTTTTATCCTAACCGCAGTAACTATTGATACAGTCTTGTTTCTATTGTTTCTTTTTGCATGAGCTACGCTTCCTTTTGGACATTCAGCAGTCGCGCAAACCCAATTAAATTCACCAACTTGCTTATTTGCAGGATCCCTGAAATCATAGGCTATAACTAATTCAGCAACATATGGAACTGGTATTGTGTCCTTTATCGCAATTCGTTCACATCTTACCAGATTGTTTATATCAATTCTGCCAATTTCGCTGCCTGTATCATGTGTAAAAAAGAAACGAACGTAACTTGCACTTGAATACGCACTATCTTGCACAAAAGGTATTAAATCATCTACTTCCACCTGCGCGCTAAGACGCATTGTTTTAATTGCTACGGGGGAAGCATTGCTTGTTCTGCTTATCCTCCCATCTAGATAGAAAGCTGGAGCATGTAAACTACACATCAGTACAGAAATAGATACAACTTTACAAAAACCTTTAATAAAACCCACAGATATTTTCAAACAAGATTTATCTACAATCATTTTTAACTTACACAAGGAATCAAAAAATCACAAATTTTAAAACAAAAAAGATCAATAAATAGCAATAACGCTCAATTGGTTGCCAAAGCCATTGAGTCCTTCATGATAAGCGCGGCGGCAGCTAAAGTACTGCTTTTTTAAAGCATAGGTATCAAGTCTTAATTCTAAAATGCTTTGAATGCTACATTTTTTTAATTGGTTATTTAAAAAACCTGAAAGGTCAAAAAAGTAATGATTTGGTTTATTTGCGTTAGTAAAGAATTCACTAGAGTTTGCCGCTTCAAAAACCTCTGGCCCTACTTCATAGCTTTGTTGTTGAATGCATGGTCCAATTGCTGCATTAATATTTTTACGACTCGCTCCTAGTGATTCCATGCTTTTTATAGTGTTTTCAACAATCCCTAAAACAGCACTGCGCCATCCAGCATGTACCGCACCCACCACTCCATTTTCAACATCCTGTAAAAGAATTGGCGCACAATCAGCAGTTTGAATTGCCAACAATAGACCTTTAGATGATGTCACTATCGCATCGTATTCATGACCATTTGGAGTGTTTTGATCAACAACTAAAACATCACTTTTGTGGACTTGCTTTAGGGTGACCATGCGATCAACCCCCATAGATTTACAAACCAAAGCACGGTTTTGCATGACTTTTGTATCATCATCACCTTTGTTTAAACCACAATTTAGGCTTTCAAAAATACCACTGCTGTATCCGCCTTCAGCGCCAAAAAAGCCGTGTACAATTTCTTTATGTTTTAAATTATTGGCAAGTTGATATGGGGGATTTACCATTGAAAAACCTCAAGTACTTTAAAGCGTTGTCCCATTTCTGTGGGGGCGACTAATCTGGTAGCGCCTGTGGTTAATGCAAAACGTTGCTCGGGGGTTGCAATACTCATTAGTTTTTCTAAGCGTTGCTCAATACCAAGGCGCAGCAAAAAATTACCCTGGGGTTGAAAGCGGTGATTTGGACACATATTGCGCAAACTATGAAAATCTACTTGATGAGATAAATCAGCAAAACTAAGGCTTTGTAAAACCTCTGCGGGTTTGTGCTGAAAAATAGCTTGCAAGGTATCACCAAAACGTGATTCTGTTGGTGTGTCATCACCGTAGTCTATAATTAATGCAGCTCCAGGGGATAGATGGTGTAAGATTTGTTGCATTAAATCTGTAGCTAATGGACATGATTCCTTGACACTATTAGGGTTACAAGGTGGAGAAAATACAAGGTTGTTTTCAGCTTCACTAAAACGAATTGAGCGTTCTTCGTGGCCAACGAACTGACGAATTGGTAAGGTGTCAAAAAATTCATTGGCAATAACTAAGGTAAAATCTGCACCGCCGGGAACATCTTGAAGATCCTTATACCAAAAAATAAAAGGGTATTCTCTTAAATTTTGAAGTTGTTGTTCGTACAATTGGGGGCAAATTTCTACACAAGATATGGTCAGGCTTTCTAGGAATCCTTCTTGTTTGGCGCCAATTCTTAAGATGTCTTGCAGCAATGTGCCACGGCCTGGTCCAAGTTCAATTAAATGAATAGAATCTGGGGAGCCTGCTTCTTGCCATTGGGCGATACACCAAAATGCCAGCATTTCGCCAAATAGCTGCGATATCTCCGGGGAGGTAATAAAGTCACCGTGTTTTCCGATAACATTATTTTGTATGTAATATCCAAAATCCGGATGGTACAGCGCTAATTTTTGTGCTTCCTCGACAGTTATAGTCCCTGCAGTACGGATGTACTCTTGCAAGCATGTAGGCGTAGTTTGATCACTAGAATGCTTAGCAAAAGCATGAGTGTACATAAAATAACTCCGACACCAAGTTCAACTGTGCATAATTGCACGACTACATCTTGTACTTTAAACTGTTCAACGAATAATCGAAAGAGGGCGTAAAGACATAAAAACAAGCAGAATGTTGTGCCTCTACAATTTTGTAGTTTTGCTGAATTTTTATAAGATACATTTAACACCAAAAATAATACTACTCCTTCTAGCAATGCCTCATAAATTTGTGTGGGGTGGCGTGGAAGCGTTTCTCCAGGAAAAACTACACCAAATGGTAGCGAAGTGATAACGCCGCATAATTCAGCATTAATGAAGTTAGCAATCCTTCCAAAAAAGAGGCCAACAGGTGAAATTAAAGCCAGTAAATCAGCAAGTGCATAAAAATCAATTTTATGACGTTTGGTAAATAAGTAAGTTGCTATTGTTACCCCAATAAGTCCCCCATGAAACGACATTCCGCCTAGCCAAACTTGGGGTATATCTAGCGGGTGGTTTAGGTAATATATTGGGTCATAAAAAAGCACATGCCCAAGTCTACCGCCGATAATGATACCAATTACTGCAAACGGGAATAGGTCATCTAAAATTTTTATAGGTAAATTAAAGTTGTGGCGCTTGATTAAAATTCTTCCAATTTTACAAGCTAATAAAATACCCACAACATAGGCTATTCCATACCAATGTACTTTTAATGGGCCAACAGCAATGGCAATAGGATTGATATTTGGAAAAGTGATCACAAAAAGTTACTTAGTGTAAAACTATGTGGTAATCTACCACATGAAATATTTCAGTTGGAAGTGATATTTTGCAGAGTTTATATCGGTTGTAAGAATCCCTAGATTTTGGCTTCTAAGCATTCTTGCGTTCAAAATCTTTTGTCTCAAATTCTGCTGGTTCAACTATGCGCATAGCAGGATAATTTTCAAGCAAAATATCGTTGTTAGGGCCTGTTAGTATTACATAGTGCTGCCCCTTGTTTGTTATGTTTATAATGCTTCTTTTACTATCAATTATAATTGGTGGTTCAACAACAATGTTCTGTGATTTTGTATCAAGTGGAGTTTGGGATAGGCGAGATTTACTGTGTAAATAGCGTATCGCAAGGGTGAATAGCGCAATTAAACCAAAAATTACAAACAGAATTGCAATGATCTTAAGCATGTTTTTTAACAGATTAAAAACTCCTCTTTAATGCTAGCTTAATTTTTAAAAAAAAAGCAAATAGCTGAATGGCTTAGTAAAATAAATTATCTGGTAGATGTTAACGGTGTCTTTACGATTTGCCAAACATAATAAACATAGTGTTTATCAAGTGTTGGTCGCCTGTTCTAAAATGAAGTGCAACACCATAAGATGTTAGTTGAAATACAAACAAAAAAATGGAGTTGCATTTGGAAAAATATCACCACTTATCTTATGAGGAAAGAGTGAAAATAGCGAAGCTTTGGCAATCGAAGTCCTCAATCA
>CAMASM010000068.1 GCA_945860985.1 Candidatus Finniella inopinata | reverse complement strand
GAGTATAACTTAACAGCTTATGAGCAACAGCATAGTTAAAATGGCCATTCCCTGCTAAAAACCCCCTATAATGCTCATGTTCTATTTTAAATTCTCCTTCTCCTAAAACACGAAAATCTAATACTCTCAATCTTGGGAATCCTGATCCATGTAATGCAAAACCAAAGTTATCAGGATTATTAAACATATCTGTTAAGCGTAGAACACGCGACAATATATCTAGAGCAGCGATTTGTCCTATAAAATTCTGAGCTTGTGAATCACCAGCAACACGGGCTTCTATAGCAAGTTTATCAGCATCAGAACATGGCATCGGTATTGCTTCTAGGCTTTCCCATAGACTTCTCAAACGTCCAGCCATTGCTTTTGCTTCAGGACTCTTAGGTTCCCTATATTGTTCAAAGGTAAGGAATTGACCTGATTGCAACGTTCTAGATTCTATTGCTGCATCTAAAGTTGCTATATAAACATCTTTCCGCACTTCTTTGGAAAAAATGTACAGGACAGCCAAATCCGGATAGCGCTAGCACATTATAAACCATAAGTTTAACTGGATTGACCTGTTTGGCAGCAGAGCTATGAGAAGCAAGACGTCCACCACCGTGCGTTTTAACATAATACCTAACTTCCTGACCTCCTGGTAAAACAACTGTGGCTATACCACCTAGTTGAATTCCTGCTACTTTAACATCATAGCCCTTTACGTAAGCGCTGCGTATTGGAAATGCATCACTAGAAAAATACTCTCTAGTTAATCTTTCTAGCCTATCTTCATGCACCGCACCTATTTGACTTTTAAGTACCAAAACAGATCCATAAAGACCATTAAAAGCATCATCACTTCTGGTTTTTGCTAAATCTTTTAACCTTCCTAGTAATTTGTTAATATTTAATCGTTTATCAGGATGATCAAATGGTAATGTTTGATCAGCAAAAACTGCCCAACCAACTCCCCAACTATCTACAGTTGCTTCATCTAGTAATCCTGTGAAGTTTTCTTTTTTGAGATGCTTTGCTTGTTCCTCTAATACCCTTCTACCAGGTGTGGGATCTGAAACTGCAGCAGGCATAGCAGCACTACGTTGAGGTGTAGCATGGCTAGGGTCATCAGCACATTGCCCATTCTGTACTAAGCAACATAAAAAAACCATGTATAAAAATTTAACAACAAACCTACCTAGCATAACCCCCCTACTAATTCTCCTTAACCTAAGCACATGATAGTATTATTAGCCAGCTTTACAAGATAATTTTTTAACCTAAATAATCAGCAGCATAACTATCTGTATAGAATCTCCATTACACCAAGCGTTCAAAATTTAATCGCCAGTTGACTTTAATGGTGAAAATAAAATAAAGACTACCAGTATAAGAAAAAATTTTTTCTTTAAAGTACTCAGCTAGAATTAGGCTTTATTTTACAGACTATTCATAAGTGGGTAATTCTGGATTTGGAGTATCCCAAGTAATTTCTTGAAATGCTGGCGCCAAAGCTTTTAACTTAGCGCAATCGGTTTTTGCTGCATCCAGATAACCGATATATAAATCAGTATTTTGTTTTAAAGCTGGAGATGCGCCAACACCAATACTTATTACAGCACTGTCTGGTGAGTTCAAGCACTTAAGTACATCCGTTATTTGACCAATAATCCATTGAATTTCTGCTGCTGTAGCTACAGCTTTAAGAGCTTCAAGCGGATTTTGTGTTCTTTGAGCATCAATAATGCTTTGAAAAGGTCTTTGAGCTTCTTGTAATGCCGCAATCTGTAATGGTAAATGCACTCTTAAAAGTTCTGCATGTCTACGTATTCTTTCTTGACCAGCAATTATTAATCGTTAGTCAATCATGCTTTCATCAATAACAGCCTGATGTTGTACGCCCGCTGAATAACTCACTGGAGATAACATTAACGCGCAATAAATGAAAGGCACTCGAAACTTCACACGTATTCCATAATAACCTTCGCTACTAGGAAGTAGCTTTTATATTTATATTTGTCCATGTACGAATAAAAAATGTGCGAGTTCATATTGTATGAGAGAGATTTAAGCTTGTTTTCACTGATGTCATCACCTTTCAAAACCCCGCTGTACCTCATTAATTTTATGTTCCGCCATTTTATGTTCGGTTAATTGCCTTTGTACCCTATCAGTTTCGGGATTGCTTTCGATGGTTTTGTTAAATTTCTCATCCTTTTGATAACGGTTGACTATCTCATTAAGTTCCTTGGCGGCACGACTATCTTCTCGATCATTATATGGGAGCTTCAAAAATGCTTTTGATAATTCTGTGTATTTGTTGATGTCATTTTGTCTAGCTTTATCAAGTTGCAACTCAATAACTCCACGACAATGTTGAATTACTGCTTGTGGATTGATGTTCATAGTATTTTTTAATTTATCATGAGCTTCTACTGTCAGATTAGTCTTTTGACTTTCTAACAAAGCATTAGCTTCTTGGGTTTTTATCTGCATTTCTGTAAAAGACATTGGGGTAAAGCAGTTGTTGTTTCTCGTCAAGGTTTTCCAAGTATCTAAGGCTAGCATGGGATCTCTGGTTAATTGGGTTTTTAGAATGTCAATAATTGATTCAGCTATCCATGGGTGATTTTTAGAATCAATTTGTACGTTAATATAATCAACAACACTCTTTTCCCTTTGCTGTTGAATGGTTAATGGCCTGTCAATTGTAGGTGGCGCTTCTTTTGCTAATTGTGCGCATATCAAGCCTATCGCTGCTTTGGCTTTTTGACGATCATTATCCTTACCGCAAAATATTTTTGTTTCTGCTAAAGCTTTATCTGACATTTCCTTGGAGATGTGGAAGCCTGTCATAGATAAGCATCTGAACGTAGCTCTAAGGATTTCTGTTTTAGCAACACTTGTTAAGCCTGGAGTAGGTGGTTTTCCGGCAACTAACTCTGAGATCTCTTTTTCTTGGTTGTCATATTGCTTAGCGGCAAACGCTACAACATCCTCATCTGCAGTAAGGGATCTTGGGTTCTCAATTCTTATTTTGCCGGCAATTGCCCCAATATGCATCGCTCTTTCTGAAGTGTTTGCGTGAACATTATATTTATCTTTGTCCATTTGCGCTTTAGACAAGAAAGTATAAACCGCAGTTAGTGCAGCTTGCACCTCAAGTTTTGTGTCATCTTTAGTAAAACCAGAAAGGCGCGTCCATTGCTGGAGCTCCTTATAGGTATCATTGGTAACTTTTATGATGAACTCTGTGTTTTCATGCGTAATCCTATATCCCATATAATGATTTTTACAATTGCCTCTGATCGCTTCGATACCAATTGTTCGTGTTGTTTGGTCTTGGTCTGAACTTACTTCTTGGATTTTCCCAACCGTGTGAGTTGTTTCCAAGGTTTTTGTGATTGTTTGAGGGATTCTTTGCGCAATGGCATTTGCCAAGATTTCTTCAATGTTTATGCCTTCAGGTACCTTATCGGCCAAATCCCATTTGTGGGGCAGGTTAGGATGCAAATCAACTGATAAATCTACAGTTTTAACTGCTTGATTGCCTTGAGTGTTTAAAATAGCCGTAATTTTTTGGGCAGCATTAATCCCAGGTTTGTCATTATCGGGCCAGATGGTAACATTTCGGTCTTTAAGCACACTCCAGTCAGATTTTTGTACCGCACCACAGCCGCCACTCCAAGTAACTACCGCATATTCTGGTAATAACACTTTGGTGGCCTCGGCAGTTTTTTCTCCTTCGACTATTAATACTGGTGCATCTGACTGTGCTTTAAGCTGGTCTAGCCCATACAATGGGCGATCATTACCAAAACCTTGCCAACGCCATTGCTCTTTACCTTCTTGATTTCTGCAATATGTCAGTGTCGGCGTGATTTTATTGCCTTGCTTATCTTCTAAGCGTACGACATAGCCTAAGATATTGTTATTAGCATCTTTGTAAGTATAGCGAGCGATTTCTTGGCGTCCTTTCAGCATGTAAGCTAAACTACTGTTTATTTTTAAATCAACATGGGTGGTAGGAGCAGGAAAGATTGGCGTCCATTCTTGCTTTGCTTGCGGCAATTGTTGTGGGTCTTTAATTATCGCAGCTCTGCTGATTCCTTGAACATGATCTTTACCTTTACCTAACCATTCAGCGCCCCACTTAAAGGCTTGTTTGTGATCACAATTGAGTTGGTCTTGAATAAGTTTCAAGGCATTACCAGATTCACCGGTTTCAAAGTTACTATACAAACCTTGCTTGATTCCAGCCACGTGAATACTGATCGAACCTTTATTTCCATAACGCCATTCCGTAGTTTTTTGAGTTTGGGGTTTACCTAGGAACTCGTAGGCCAAATCTTTAATATGAGCATTGAGTTCTTGTTTGATCAGTCTTGCATCCAGTGACTTTTGATATTTATCAAAGTTCTGGAAATTGTTATCCAATTGAGTTTGGCTATTTGTATTTAATGAATAGTTTCCATGATGATGCTTGTCAAACCCAAAATTATCCCGCATTTGCAGCGGTTTTTCCCGATATTTATCGCTGGTTTGGCTCTGCTCAAATTGTATCTTTTGCGCCTCGACTGTCTTACTGTTAATTCCATAAACTTTGCTAAGCTGATTAACAAACTCGCGATGTAATGGATAATTCTTTGCAATTGTTTGCGCTAAAGCGTTGCGTTCATGGCGCATCTCATTAAACTGCTCATAGTTTGGATGACTGTAGCACTTACTACCCGGATGAGTTTTTCGAATATTGTTCCACATCCCCCTCGCTAAATGCGCCGTCTCGCCATACAGTTCCACGGTGATTTTTGCTTTAGTTTCGGCAAGTGATAATGGTCTTGCTTTTTGGCCTGTGCTGATTTGTAGCATTTCCTGAGTAAGGCCTGCTTGATTGATATAAAGCTGATGCTTGTCAAAATCCTCTAAAATCTCTTTACCCAAACTTACCTGGTCTTGCTTGATTTTGTGGTAGGCCTGCCAATCAATATGACTTGCTTGGTTATTGTCTTTGACAGATTGTTGCAGTACTGCTGCCACATCTAAAGCACATAAACGATATTCCTGCACCCTTTGCCATGCGGCTTCGTTTTCGCTACGAATTGTATAGTCTTTGACCAGATCTTTATGCTCAAACCGACTTAAGCGACTCGTCAGCACTTTAAAACTCGTAAAATCTTCTTTTGCGTAAAATAGCTGCACATCATTCCGGTGGCGGGTCATTGCCACATACAATCCTTTGGCATCCATATGTCTTGATGCGGCAACAATCGTAAAATCAAGCGTCTGTCCTTGCGCCTTATGACAAGTCACCGCATAACCATGAGCAATATTGGTGTAGGTGTATTCTCTCATCGGCTCAGGTTGAGGTTGGCCAATTGCTACCTTAGGAGACTTGTGGATAGAGTTGATAATTGTATAGCAATTGTCTGCTAATTGAACCTTAATGTTACCCTGATTATCTACCCCAGCAATGCTACCCTGAGTACCATTTTTGATGGAAAACCCCTTTTGTACTAACCCATCTTTATCGGTAATTGTCAGTTGGGTTTTGTCATTTTTTAAAAAAACAATGCGATCACCCATGGCAAAGTAATGACCATTAAGTTTGACGAGATCTTCCTTGCCAATGAAACCCTCTTGTTTAAGCTGTTCGCGAATCGCTTGGTTGATTGCAGTTGTTTGGGCGTTGGTAAAGGCTAGAACTAATCCAGTTTGCTGATCTTCTCTAAACCCAGATTTAAGTTTATCCAGGTAAGCAGTCGTGATATTTTTACTTAGGTTTTCTCGACTGGTTTGATGGATGTGGCCGTGTTGTTCGTAAATACTCAAACCTTCAGATATGTTTAATTCTGCTAATTGGTGGCTGGCTTCCCGCATCCAATTGTGCTGTTGCCGGCGAATTTTTGTAAGACTGAACAAGTGAGTAGCCTTGTTATCTTGGAAATTATCTTGGCTGTCGCTTAACAATTCATTCTGCTGTTCAGATTGATGTTTAGTTAGGGATTCAACTTTTGATTCAGCTTGGGATTCAGCTTGGTGCTGGGCTTGGTGTTTAAGCTCCCTAAAGAAATCCCCCGCTTCAATTGCTTTAAACTGGTTATCATCTCCCACTGCAATTAGCTTGGCCCGGGCCATTTGCACATGATTTAATAATTCACCCCATTGACGCGTGCCCACCATACCGGCTTCATCCAAGATTAATACAGTGTCTTTCGTAAGCTTTGCTGATTCAAAACGTTTAAGATCCTGATACCAACCCAGTTGTTTGACTAATCCTTCCGCCATGATGCTATCAAAAGATAGGAACTTTTCTTGGGCGTTTTGGTAACGCTCCCATTTATAAAGCAGGCTATGAATGGTTGCCGCTTTAATATTCGCTTCTTGGCCAAGATTTTCTGCGGCCATCGCACTTAATGATGTACCAATAACTCGATGGCCAGCGTTTTGGTAAATTTGACAAACTGCCTTGAGAGCTGTGGTTTTACCGGCTCCAGCTCGGCCTATCAGTACGGCTAAGCTTTGCCCTTGGGTTAATCCCAATACTGCATCTTTTTGTGCTTGCGAAAGATAAGCAAAGTTGCTCTCTAGATACTCGTTGCTGCTATCTTTACTCAATTTACTTTGTGCAAAAGGGGTCGCCATCAGCTCTGCGATTGTTTTGATGGCTTGTGCTTCAATATCTTTGTAAGTTTGGGTGGTATAGCGTACCTGTCCATCCATCCCTTCACCCACGACCACGGCTTGTTGTAAGGCCACTTCAAACACCTGGGCAACAATTTTATCATCATCACCAATTCTTTTTTGAATCGTTTTTAACAAATCCATTTGTGTAAAAGTTGCTGCTTTACTTGTCATTTCCGGTAAGATTTCAGCGGGGCGTTCAATCAACATTTCCTTATTTCTGGCAAAGATTGCGGCATTTTCTGCAACAACATATGAGTTAATCCCCATGCCTGAAAGCTTATCGCCAACCCAGCCGCGATGCCGGGTAGGTTCGAGATTAATCCCTAAATCCGCATAGCTTTTTTCAGTAATGCGTGCGTCAAAACCTTCGCGTTCTAAATATTGATTAGTTAAATTGGCCCAGAGTTTACGGGTTACTAACAGTGATTTACGTGCTACGATGTCTCGGTCTTTAGCCCAGGAAAGTTCACCATCTTCCCCTACAGAACGACGCGAAATCTGCAAATGGGCATGCGGGTTGCCTTCATCATCATGAATCGCATAAGTGACAATTAACCCACGACTTACAAACCGAGTTAAAGCAAATTCTTCAACTAATTCTTTAGTTACCCCGACTTCAAGTTCACGTGGTAAAGCCATAATAATCGTCTGTGCGGTTTGCGCAGAATTAAGGTATTTATCGCGTGATTCTAGGCAATAGGGAAAACGTTTTATCGCATATTCATCTTCAAAGGTTTCAAGCAGATTCCACACTCTAATATTATGAAAGTGTTGTGGTGCATGTTCTGGTGCCAGTGTATCGCTAAAGGCAATATCGCTATGGCGGTTTTTATAAGCAATCTTTAAATTACGACGCGATTCATGCAAATCCATGCCCGTAATATAAGAAACACTCTGCACCGCACTACGGCCGCTACTGCGACTAATTAAGCCATGACTAAGATGGTAAATTGCCATAAGGAATTATAAACCGTGTTTAGTTTGTAATCTTTATTATAACGCCGTAGGCATACCAAGCGCAAGAGCGCATCACTGCGCATTTAGCTAAAATCGCCAAATGACACTTGCTTTTACTATTATGTTCTAATACAATTAAACAGTCGAGAATTGTTTTATGTTAACATTTGGATATTAATCAGCGCTGCAAACTCTAAGAAATTTAGCAAGAGCGGAGAGGATATAAATGCCGACATTAGCCTTACAGAAAATTAGAGAGATCGATCAAAAGATAGTTGACTTAAAGCATACCCAAGAAAAACTCAAGCAACAAATTGAGTCAAAAATCATTAGCCTGTTAAAAACAGAAAAAGCCTTTGCTATTGATTTTGTAATTCTTTATGGTGCCATTTATGAACTAACCCAAAAGCTCAAAAAAAATGATAGTTTTGATAATCTTGACCCTGATCATCCTCACTCTGTTGAAATTGCAAGCTGGCGGCATCTAGGAATTAACCTTTTGCAAAAAAGCCAAGCGAAAAATACCGAAGAAAATAAAGGAAAAATTAAAGAGGAAAATACGGATTAAAACCAAATCAGCAACACCGTATCCGCAAAAATTGCTGTTACAAAATAACCGATCCACATCTAGTAAGATTTTTTAGTAAGATTTAGGGAGGGGTTTTCAATGATAAAAAAACAAGGTACTCAACAATCTTCTGCCTCACAAAAACTTGCTCAAGCACCATTACAAATCCAGGTAAAAATTAATCGCCTTAAATCACAAAAAACTGTGCTTGAAAACAAATTAAAAACTGCTAGAAGGTCTCACCGTAAGGCGAGAACACGTATTTTAATTCAACTTGGTGGCTTACTCAATATGCTTAGCTTACCAAGCATCTGTGGGATTAATCAGGGTGATGATTTACAAACTGACTTTGAAGCTTCAGATAAAGCCGCTGTACTGTTAGGGATGTTGGTTCATCTAGAGGATTCATTGCCTCCTACTATTTCTGATCAAGTAATTAAGAAATTTAAGCAAAAAGGCATACGGGTTATTAAAAATCATAAAATCCAAAAAACTAGGGGGTGATAAAAACTGTAAACATGGAACTTCTACCTTTAGTTTAAGCCAATAGCGTAGACTTAAGCAAGATAAATGTGTTAAACTGTGCGGGTTCATATTGAATGAGACAAGATGTAGGTCTCCGATAAGGTGTTTTTAATATACTGCATTGGCGTCAATCCTTTCAAGTTCCGATGTGGTCTATAAGTATTATATTTCACTAAAGCCTTACTTAACGCAGCTTGCATGCCTC
>CAMASM010000067.1 GCA_945860985.1 Candidatus Finniella inopinata | reverse complement strand
CGCATGACTAGGCGAACAAAGATTGTCTCGAAAAAAGAGAGTATGATCTACGATTCTATAAAGCTCTGGTGTGCACTCACCACACCAGCAATCTTCTCACATTATCAACAAATATTCCTATCTATCTTTAGGTGAATACTCTCAAAATTAGAGGTTATTTATCAACTTCCGTCTTGCTTTTGGTTCCGCTATTGCCAATTACATCAAACTTACATGCGCTAATCGCTATGCAGGTTTTATTAAGCTTTTTTGCACTAGGTACAGCCCCGGCTATTCCAATCTTTTTTAAGTACTTTCCAGTTCGCAAAAGATTTACTTACAGCAGTGTACTGTACGCAGTATCACGTGCAATAATGTATGTGTTTACTTCGTTTGGATTAGTGTACTTAACTGATCTTTTAGGAATTTATGGTATTTCACTAGTAGCTGTGCCTGTTTGTATAGGTTTTTTGTGGGGTGTTAGGCATTTTGAAAAATTAGAAGCTACTAAATTTGTTGAAGAAAAATTCACACAAGCATTAGCAGCTTAGAAATATTTTTACGAGTGGTACATAGTGACATTAAAATCATCTTACATTGATACCCCATTGGGAGTAATGCATGCGATTGCCGATGAAAAATCTCTATACTTTTTAGAGTTTTCTGATCATTCTGGCTTAGAACAAAAAATAGAAAAACTAAAATTACAAGCAAACGCAAATATTGTTCCTGGAAAATGTCCACTAATTTACCAAGTAGAGGATGAACTTAAAAAATATTTTGATGGTTCTTTAAAAGAGTTTAAAACTCCATTACATTTTTTAGGAAGCGCCTTTCAAAATATTGTTTGGTCAGAGCTAATAAATATTCCTTATGGACAAACCAAAAGCTATGCTAGCCAAGCCTTAGCTATAAAAAAGCAAAAAGCTGTTAGAGCTGTGGCAAATGCTAATGGTGCAAATAGGATAGCTATAGTAATTCCTTGTCATCGTGTCATTAACACCAATGGTAATCTTGGTGGATATGGCGGTGGTATAACCCGTAAAAAATGGCTTATTGAATTTGAAATAGCTAATAGCAAGCAGGTCTAATAGATCCATTTACCCATACCTAACCAATATGTTATTCTCCAAGGAAGTATCGTTATAAAGTTTGGCATGCGAGTACAAGAAATTCAGCAACGTTTAAGTTTGGCGGGTCGCTATGCGTCGGCTTTGTACCGTGAAGCTGAAGCAAAGCAGGAGATTTCCTCCATCTTAAATGAAATTGCTGAACTAAAAAAATTATTAATCAGTGCTCCAAAACTAGCAGACCTATTTAAAAGCCAATTAGTCACTCCACAAACTGTTATAAAAATTCTTTTAGAAATACAAGAAATTGCAAATTTTTCTGAACTTTTTCTGAACTTTTTAATAACAGTTACAAAAAATAAGCGCTTAAAGATTTTATCAGAAATTTTTGACATATATGCCGTAACTATAGATAACGCGTTAAACATTGTTTCTGTTAGAATCGAAATGGCTAAAAGTAGTTCTGCTCATGCGTCTACTATTGAGCAAATGCTTGAAAAAAAATATCCCACCCAAAAGCTTAAATATTCGTATTTTGAAGTCCCAGGACTATTAGGTGGATTTAGGGCTTTTATTAACGAACACTGCTTAGATTATAGTCTGATAAGTCGCCTAAATCGTTTGCGCTACCAACTAAAAGAGGCGTAATTTTATGAAAAATATGTATTTAACATAACCCCAGCAGATAGTATAGTTACCTCGTAAGAGCCTTTATGCTTGTGTCTTTAGAAAATGTCCCTTATTAAAACTTTCACCTTTAAAACGTTTAGACTAAATAAAAGCACGTTAGTTATATTATTTTTAATCTTTACTGCATTTCTCAATGTGTGTGCAACTGAGTTAGAGGTATTTTACACAGATGATTTTATTTATAATTTTGGTAGCCGCTTACATAAGCGAAGTTGCACACAAAGACTACCAAAAAAGGTGACTGTAGAAAGTGTAAAACCAAGTGATTTGATCGATGTATATTTTAAGGGTGAACAAAACGAAGTAGTGCATATAATAGTTTATGACCCAGACCACCGGTTAATGAATGATAAGATCTTTACTCCTAGCAGACTTGCTCCA
Source organism: Candidatus Finniella inopinata (assembly GCA_945860985.1). Classification (GTDB taxonomy): domain Bacteria; phylum Pseudomonadota; class Alphaproteobacteria; order Paracaedibacterales; family CAITNM01; genus CAITNM01. The sequence continues at coordinate 7,132 of CAMASM010000067.1, read as the reverse complement.
AAGGGAACACGTAAGGTTGGATTCTATGGAGGGGGTGATGAGAATGAGTTCCCTTTCTGTTTAAAGCAATATCCAGAAGCACCTGGTCTAGAGATTGCCCGTAATTTACTATTGCAAAGGATTGTAGCAGCAGTTAGAGATCCATATAAAAAAGACTTAAAGGGTATGCAATTACCCTGCACAATGGTAATTATTATGAATGGATCTGTATTTTCTGGTTCTAAATATATAAGTGGTGATAATTTAGATGATATATTGCGGGATCCTAAAAGGATAGATGAGATAGAAGGTGGATTTAACCCGGTAGAACTTATGGTAGGGATTGTAGATTCTTTTTTTACAACGCCTGAAGATTTACGTTGGCAAAACGTTATCTTTTATACTTCAGGACGTGGTAAAAAATGTCATATAATGGGTATTGATGCGGAGCGTACTTTTGGCCCAGCTTACCAGGTAAGAAATTGTGCTGGTATAGTACAAACAGTACGAGCACACTCTGTTTTTTTCGCTTTACCACACATGCACTATGCAGCTCCCAAGGATTCATTTCGCTTACGGCGTAAAGCTTTAGAACAGTGGGTAGAATATGTTGAGTTAGAAAATGGATACCAAACCAAACTTCAGCAGCATGCTACAAGTGATGAATTTACCCTTGGAGTTTCAATAACACCCGGAATCTTATCAAGAGTATACCAAACCCGAGAAATAGTTAATAAAGGAATCAGCGGTGGGGCAACATTTATGCAGATGTTAGGGCAAATATCTCCAGCTCTGTTTAAAGTGTATGCACCAACGATAAAAGGAATCGGAAGTGGGGAAATGTTTATGCATATGTTAGGGCAAATATCTCCATCTTTGGCTAAATTGTATGATACTACCACGATAAGATATCTAAGATTCGTTAGCATTAACAACACATATACAACAGACGAAGAAGATGATTATGATGGAGAATATGATGATGGGAGTGGCTGCGTTGCTAGTAAAAATTTTTTGACCACACCACCGAATGATGCAAAACAAACTTTACTTGCAATGCTTATCAGTACACTAATGGTAGACGGAGGTCGCTAGCGATCAAACTCCACCAAGTGCAGGAAAAATAGGAGATTACCTTGGCAAAAATGCTCATAGAAAATCTATACCTAGACATCGTGGTCTTTCACGTCTTGTAGCCGAACATTATAGAGGAAAGTCTGATACGCCAGACAGTTCTCCTAGATCAAGCGGTTCCTCTAGCGCGGTAATTACACCCCCTGTAGTTTACAGAACATTAGAAACTCCAACTAATTCTAGTTCTATCTTGATGTTACCTCTTATTAGGCAATCATCAGCACCATATAAGTACAGGCAACAAGTAGTACCTGGTTCAGACACATTACCAATAATTTTTACGCCACCAGGTACTAAGAGAAGACTAGGGGTTGCTCTTAAACGAGTAGACACACCTAATAAACGACATCATACACCAGATGTTATTTATAGAACATTAAATACAGTAACTTTAGGTGGAGGAATGAAAGAAGAAATTGGTGAAGAAATTCCTTAAGTTATCTAAGATAAATATAGTATCAATATCGATCATTACTAGTCTCAACAGACTAGCATTATTAAGTTGGCCAAGCATGTTAATAGCGTGAACCAATGTTGTTTCATGTCACATATCGTTAACACCATTGGTAATCCTTGGAAATCATGCTGCTGATATTGAACGTATCAAATTTGAAATAGCGAACGCACAAAATTTTGAATTGTTGGTGCTGTAATATCCTTGTTTTCTGTTTTATAATTTACCCATATACGTGCAATGTGTTACCATCACAAGAACTACGATAGTAATTATATCCTGATAAATTGCCTAAATCGTCTGCGTTACCAATTAAAAGAGGCCTAGTTTTATGAAAAACCGCGCTACTGAAATTAGCGAAATAATTAGAAAAAACCTACATCACGGCGATAAAGATTTTGATAGCCACGAAGTTGGTACCGTTGTTTCGGTAGGTGATGGAATAGCTAGAGTTTATGGACTTGATAACGTACAAGCTGGCGAATGGGTTGATATAATTACTGCTGATGGCACTCCAGTACGTGGTATTGCCGAAAATCTGGAAGTAGATCACGTTGGCGTGGTGCTTGTTGGTAATGATCGAATAGTTAGAGAAGGTGATCAAGCACGTCGTACTCACCAAATTGTTAACGTAAATGTGGGTAAAGGATTACTGGGCAGAGTTGTAGATGCTCTAGGCGCTCCAATTGATGGTTTAGGGCCCCTAGACAAGGTGACCCATAAACCAATCGAACGTAGAGCACCAGGAATTATTGCCCGTAAATCTGTACATGAACCAGTACTAACCGGAATTACAGCAATTGATGCTTTGGTACCAATTGGAAGAGGGCAACGCGAGTTAATTATTGGAGACCGCCAAACTGGAAAAACTACCATTGCAATTGATACAATTTTAAATCAGCGCGAAATCAATAAAAGTGCTGATCCGAAGAAACACTTGTATTGCATCTACGTAGCAATTGGTCAAAAACGCTCGTCAGTTGCGCATTTGGTAAAAACTTTGCAAGCACACGGTTCTATGGAATATACAATTGTGGTTGCTGCAACCGCATCTGACCCAGCGCCATTACAATATTTGGCACCTTATACGGCTTGCGCAATGGGCGAATATTTCCGTGATCATGGTATGCATGCCTTAATCATTTACGATGATCTTTCCAAGCATGCTGTAGCTTATCGGCAAATGTCATTGCTACTAAGGCGTCCTCCTGGTCGTGAAGCGTATCCGGGAGATGTTTTTTATTTACACTCTCGCCTTTTAGAACGCGCCTCAAAACTTAATGATGATCTAGGTGGTGGGTCACTCACAGCTCTGCCAATTATTGAAACTCAAGCTGGTGACGTATCTGCGTATATTCCAACCAACGTAATTTCAATTACCGATGGACAAATATTTTTAGAAACTGAATTATTTCACCATGGTATTCGCCCAGCTATTAACGTTGGTCTTTCTGTTAGTCGCGTTGGATCTGCCGCTCAAACTAAAGCTATGAAAAGTGTTGCAGGAAAAATAAAACTGGAATTAGCGCAATACCGTGAAATGTTATCTTTTTCTCAATTTGCTAGTGATTTAGATGAAAGTACGCAAGCGCTTTTGTCCCATGGAGCTAAACTTACAGAATTATTAAAGCAACCCCAACAAAAACCATATTCACTAGCACAAGAAGTAGCAATGTTATTTGCGGCTGTACGTGGCTTTTTGGATAAAATTGAAGTATCACACGTCACGGAATTTATCAAAGAGTACCTGCATTTGCTAGAAACTCAAGAAGCTGAATTAATGCTTTCAATTAATGAATCTGGTATCTTAACTCATGCGCACGAAGAAAAGCTAAAAATATTACTTACCAATTTTATAGGTCGTTTTAACCATGAGCTTAAAAGAACTGCGTAAGCGCATAGCAAGCGTTAAATCAACTCAGAAAATAACTTCAGCTATGAAAATGGTAGCTTCAGCCAAATTACGGCGTTTGCAAGAACGTGTACTTTTTGGCAATAATTTTTTAAAATCTTTAAATGAAATTGGCTGTAGTCTTGGCAAAGCTGCGCATGATGCAGAAATGCCAAATGTGTGGCTAAACCCAAACGGGAAGTATGATTTAATTATTATTTTTGGTGCTGAAAAAGGCTTATGCGGAGGTTTTTATAACAGCCAAGTTCGGCAAGCAAACAAAGTGCTTGAAAAAAATCCTAATGCTCATCTTATAGTTTTTGGCACAAAAACAATTGATGCACTAAAGATTCATAGTGAAAAATTTTTACCAATCAAAATAGATCTTACTCACCCTAAAATGTACACATTTTTGGCTATTGCAAAAATCATTGAATCTTTAAAAATTAAAGGTGAAGTTGGCAGCATTAATGTAATAGGTTCATCATTTAAAAACATTTTGGTCCAAAATACTTACAGTAAGATTTTGTGTCCGTTTAAATTTGAATCTTATGATAAGCATCATGACAGGACAATTTTTGAACCATCGGCAGATGTCTTTTTGCCATATTTTTTCACTCAATATTTAGCAGTTAGTTTACATCAGTGTTGGCTTGAAACCTTAGCGGGAGAAATGGCTTCACGTATGACAGCCATGGATAATGCCACGCGTAATACCAAAGATATGATTAGTGATTTAAGTCTACTTTATAATCGATCACGTCAATCTAAAATCACTACTGAATTAAACGAAATTATTTCAGGATCACAAGGAGCCTAACAATGATAGCCCCATCCAAAACAACACATACTAAAGGCCACATTTCGCAAATCATGGGCGCTGTAATTGATGTCTATTTTGAAAACCATCTGCCACCAATTTTAAACGCACTAGAAGTTACGCTTAAAGATAATAAACATGGTGGCAAGCTAATTCTTGAAGTGGCGCAACACCTTGGTGAAGGAACTGTACGCACAATTGCTATGGACGCAACAGCTGGGCTTTGCCGCGGGCAGGAAGTAATCGATACTGGTTCCCCAATTTGTGTACCGGTTGGTCCTGAAACACTTGGAAGGATCATGAACGTAATTGGTGAGCCAATCGATGAGCGTGGCCCAATTAAAACAGCTACGGTAGCGCCAATTCACCATGAAGCACCAGAGTTTATTGACCAATTACCAGCAACTGAAGTATTAACTACAGGTATTAAGGTAATTGATCTATTAACTCCATATCCAAAGGGTGGAAAAATTGGATTATTTGGTGGGGCAGGGGTTGGAAAAACCGTTTTAATTATGGAATTAATTAATAATATTGCTAAAGCCCATGGAGGATACTCAGTATTTGCAGGGGTTGGTGAACGTACTCGCGAAGGTAATGACCTTTACTATGAGATGATTGAAGCAGGCGTAATTAAACTTGATGGTGAAGGTTCAAAAGCTGCCCTAATTTATGGGCAAATGAATGAACCACCAGGTGCACGTGCTCGTGTGGCTTTATCAGGATTAACTGTTGCTGAATATTTCCGCGATACTGAAGGCAAAGACGTACTATTTTTCATTGATAACATCTTCCGTTTTACTCAAGCAGGAGCTGAGGTTTCAGCCTTGCTAGGGCGCATGCCATCAGCTGTGGGATATCAGCCAACTCTAAGTAGTGAAATGGGTAATCTACAAGAGCGAATTACCTCAACCACCAAAGGATCAATCACTTCGGTTCAGGCTATCTATGTGCCTGCTGATGACTTAACTGATCCAGCACCTGCTACATCATTTGCCCACTTAGATGCAACAACTGTTCTTAACCGTAGTATTGCTGAAATTGGTATTTACCCAGCGGTTGATCCGTTGGATTCATCATCTCGCATTCTTTCTGAAGAAATAGTTGGTGAAGAGCATTACAAAGTTGCGCGTGAAGTACAAAGAATTTTACAAACTTATAAATCTTTGCAAGATATTATTGCTATTTTGGGTATGGACGAATTATCTCCTGAAGATAAATTGGTTGTGTCACGGGCCCGTAAAATTCAACGTTTCCTTTCTCAGCCATTCCATGTAGCAGAAGTATTCAGCGGAACCCCTGGCAAGCTTGTGTCTTTAGCAGATACAATCAAAGGTTTTAAAGGTATTTGTAATGGTGATTATGATCACTTGCCTGAAGCTGCATTTTATATGATTGGTAATATTGAAGAGGCCTTGGTTAAAGCGAAGGCAGCGTAAGGGGCTACTTTTAATAAGTAAAAATATTTACAAACAAGCTTTACTATGTCAGTCTGCTTGGCAGTATCTCTTAAATCTTTGTGTATAATTATGAAAATAAAAAAGTTTGTCTTTTTAGTATGTGTTGGTGCTTTTTTAAATTTATATGCATCAGCAGCAGCTGATAATCTGCAATCTTTATTAAGTTTTGAAACCGCTAGAACCTTTGCCAGACTTTTAATGCCAGAAAATTTGGACACAGCAAAAGGTGTGGACGATTCCGATGAAAGCTACGTACAAGTTATGGAGGGTGCTTCTTTGGAGTCAATTACAAGACAAGCAAAATTTCTTGCTGAAACTTCAGAAGTAAGGCAATTAGGAAGTATCAGTGACTTATATTATGGAATTTTTGAAAAAGGAAGTAGCTCAATTGTTGGAATTTTTAGAGTATGGAATCTGGAAACTAAAGGTTTTTTATTAACCTCTATAAAATTTCATAGAAACCAGCAAGGTAAAGGATATGCCACAGAATTTAAAAAAGAATTATTTAAACGTTATCAAAGTATTGGCTTAATCCCTACTTTTAAGGATGACTTAAGTGTCCCCTATAGAGGATTTTGGGGAGCTATTCAGATAACCAATAAATCATCATTAGCCTATAACGTAAAGTGTGGTTGCAGGATAGGATCTATTTGTGGGAATACAGTGAATGTTTATTATCCTTTTGTTATTAAAGGTAGCTGTGGTGGGATTCCAGAGTTAGATGAAAGCTCGCATAGTAGTGTTGTAGAGCAGTTAGTGAGCTATCGATCAGGTAGTAAAGAAGCAGAGAGGTCTTTAAGAAGTATAGCCCTACAAAACCTTTTAAGTTACGGTAAGGGTGAATTAGGAAAAGTATTGGCTGGAGACTCTCTTTTTCTTGCCCAAACATTGACAGAATTTCCAGATATGTGGGATTTAATACCTGCTATTAATAAAGATATGGTTGCCGGAGTAATTTACGCAGAAATAGCTTTTCTTATTGAACAAAAAGCAAGCAGCAATCCAGGTGCTGCAGAGATTCTCGGTGCTGCTTTGTTTAAACAAATAACAGCTGCCACTACTGCTAAAAGCAAATAATGTTACTTAGCGAAGGCAGCGTAAACGCTGCCAACTTATTTTCTAATGCCTAATTATTTAAAGGTTATCCCCCATACACTCCGCATGGTACCTTAGTTCTTTTAGCATTCTGGAAATGAAAGCGTACTATCGCAGGCGATACTTTAAACTCCTTAATTTTTAGGTGATTACGCCACATTCAAGTTCGAAGTGCAACACGGTGTAAATTTTCATTAAAGGCCTCAAGAGGAGTTAACCATCCCAAAGATTTTCTGGGTGTTGTATTGTAATTTTCCATGACTTCATCAAATTCCTCTTGTTTCATATTTTTCACATCT
>CAMASM010000066.1 GCA_945860985.1 Candidatus Finniella inopinata | reverse complement strand
CAAGATATCCTTGTTGCGTTCAGAACCAAAAATTCTCCGAAATGCAAAGTCATTTTTAGGATCAAGAAATTTAGAGAGCATCGATGGCCACCATGGTCTGTATATTGATGTAGTCTAACAATTTTGAACTACTGGAGCAAATCCTTTGTGGCTAGTCTGAGGTTTGTGGTTTTTTGTTTAATCGTGGCTAATAAGCCTGTTTAGACACAGACCAAGCCCTAGAATCAACAGAGCTAAAACCAAGAGAAAAAGTGGCACCTTAAATCGCTTTCTCATGCCTTTGAACCATTTTATGAGGTTTTTATCGTATTTCATGGGTTTTGTTCGTTCTTTATTTCTAGACATTCCATCCGCCATTAATTGACATGTTGAGAGCACAGAGCACAGACCACAAACAATAACACCACCTCTTCTTTCTGTCAATAACAAAAGAAGAGGTGGTGTTGTACAAAAGTGTGTCGCATGTTATTAATAGAAGCGTTTTGGAAGGGGTCTTTAAGAATGAATGCAAAAGAATCAATTGAAAAAGCAATAGAAATTGTGGGCGGAGCAAAAGAACTAGCAGAAAAAATGAATGTGTCTTATAAATCTGTTCTTGATTGGAAAAATGGAAGGGTAAAGCTTTCCCCTATTAACTGCGTAAAAATGGAAAAGCTTACAAATGGGGAGGTTAAGCGTGAAGAGATATTGCCTGACTATCCTTGGGACGATTTAAGGTAAGAAATAAATTACGAAAAATTAATGATGATACTTATAAGTTATTTAGGAAAAAATATTAAGAAAGAAACAAAGGAAAACAAGGGAGTTTCAGGCTTTTAAATCGGAATCATAATCCGGGTGTCGGGGGTTCGAGTCCCTCCTCCGCTACCATTTTTCCTTATCATTGTTAGTCCATCGCCAATCGGCAACATACAAATATCTACCCTTGAATCGTTTTTAATAGTTTCATTTAAATTGCGAATTACCTTGGTTAACGTGTCGGTATAATTTGGGTCAATTACCCTACCATTCCAAAGAACATTATCTATCAACATAACACCGGTCTCACTTAGTAAATTTAGACATTCTTGATAATAAATAGGGTAATTTTTTTTATCAGCATCTATAAAAATTAAATCAAAGGATTTTCCAGAAAGGTTTTTTAAACTTTCTAAAGCAGGAGCCAAAATTAAATCTATACGATCTCTAACTCCTGCCTCACTCCAATACTTTTCAGCAATTTTTGTCCACTCAACATTAACATCTAAAATTGTAACTTTGGCATTTGGCGCAGCTAAGGACATACACAAAGCGCTATAGCCTGTATAAGTACCAATTTCTAAAATATTTTTTGGCTGTAAAATTTTGGTAAGCATACCCATAAATTGCCCTTGTTCTGGCAAAACTTGCATATCTTTTTCTGGCATAGTGGCCGTATGCTCACGTAACTTTTGCAATACAGGTGCTTCCCGCACGCTTGATTCAAGCAAATATTCACGTAACTCAGGAGTTAGTTGAATGGCCTTTTGATCTTTGTAGATAGTCATAAAAATTTATAATTTCTTATTTTGTCACTATAGTATTTTCAAAATGCACCCGTGCCTAGACTGAAAACAATGGGCTACAAAACTTAGGCTGTTAATTTATATAGCCAATTGCTATATTTACCTGTAATTTGTGGCACATTCTTGGAGCATTATGCATAAAATTTTAAAATCACTCGGATGCAATTATACATACCAAGATACACCCATTGATCTAGAAAAATCTAAACCTTCTAAGCAAATTCCTGAAGCAACTACAAAAGTAACAATAGCGCATCCAGCGTATAACTGCAAAAACTTGGAAGAACTAAAAAATGCCATGTATAATTTTACCGGCTGCGCTTTAAAAGAAACTGCATTAAATACGGTATTTTCAGATGGCAACCCCAGTTCTCAAGTCATGTTAGTTGGTGAAGCGCCAGGTGCAGATGAGGATACTCAAGGATTACCCTTTGTAGGACAAAGTGGGCAGCTACTCAATAAAATTTTCGCAAGCGTTGGCCTTAGTCGAGACAAACTTTATATAGCCAATATTGTGCCATGGAGGCCACCTGGGAATCGCACCCCAAGCACTGATGAAATTGCCGCCTGTCAGCCATTTATTGAACGACACATAGAACTGGTTAACCCCAAAATATTGGTACTTTTAGGTGGAGTTGCTGCAAAAACCTTATTAAATACAAATAACGGCATCACCAGCTTACGGGGTAAGTTCATTGATTATACCACCCATGATGGCAATATAATCCCATGTCTTGCCACTTATCACCCAGCATATTTATTGCGCTCTCCTGGGCAAAAAGCCCAAGTGTGGCAGGATGTTTTACGTATTAAATTGAAATTAGAAAATTCGTAAAAAGCAAAGCATTTACCAACCTTGCTTCAATCTCTTTTCTAACCAATGAATATCATAATCACCCTTACGCATATCAGGGTCATCGACCAAATGTTTATGCAATTCAATAGTGGTTTTAATTCCCCCTATTACATATTCATCTAAGCTGCGCTTTACCCTTTGCATTGCCTCTTCGCGAGTTTTACCATGAACAATAAGCTTAGCGACCATACTGTCGTAGTGTGGGGGAACCACGTACCCATCATATAAATGGCTATCGACACGAATACCAAAACCACCAGGGCTGTGGTAAGAAGTTACCTTTCCTGGCGATGGCGCAAAGGTCTCAGAATCTTCTGCATTAATTCGGCATTCAATCGCGTGACCGGTAATTTTTATGTCTTCTTGCTTAAATGACAACGGGAAACCTGAAGCAACCATAATTTGTTCTTTAACCAAATCAATACCTGTTACCATTTCAGTAACTGGATGCTCAACTTGAATACGGGTATTCATCTCCATAAAGAAAAATTCACCGTCTTCAAAAAGAAACTCTAAAGTCCCAGCACCGCGATAACCCATCTTCTTAATGGCTTGATTAACAATTGCCCCTAATTTTTCGCGTTGCCCTGCACTTAATGCTGGAGACGGAGCCTCTTCCCAAACTTTTTGGTGGCGACGCTGAATAGAACAATCACGCTCTCCAAGGTTAGCAACGTTACCATATGTGTCCCCAACGACCTGTATCTCAATATGACGAGGGCACCTCAAATAACGTTCCATATAAACTTCGGCATTGCCAAAATTAGCTTTCGCCTCAGTCCCTGCCATACGTACTGCTTCAACCACTTCAGCATCAGATATGGCAATCTTCATGCCCTTACCACCACCACCAGAAGTTGCCTTTATCAAAACCGGATAACCAATTTTATTAGCCCATTCTATGGCGTTTTCAACCGTAACTGCGCCATCAGTACCAGGCACCACAGGAATACCTAAATCTATCATAGTTTTTTTTGCAGTTATTTTATCGCCCATCATGCTGATGTGCTCAGGTGTTGGACCAATAAAAGTTATGCCGTGTTCTTCAACCATTTGAGCAAAGGTCGCATTTTCTGATAAGAAACCAAACCCAGGGTGAATCGCATCAGCCCCAGTAATTTCAGCAGCGCTAATTATAGCTGACATTTTTAGGTAACTATCTTTTGAAGCAGCAGGCCCAATACAAACACTCTCATCTGCCAAACGCACATGCTTACAAGTTTCATCAGCAGTAGAATGAACTGCTACGGTTTTTATGCCTAACTCTTTGCATGCACGCAAAATACGTAAGGCAATTTCCCCTCGATTTGCAATCAGAACTTTTTCAAATAATTTCATAGTTATTCAATAATCAACAACGGCGCATCAAACTCTATTGGCTCAGCATCGCGTACCAAAATTTTCTTCACAACCCCAGACCTTGGTGCCTTGATTGGATTCAGAACTTTCATTGCTTCTATAATCAATAAATTTTGCCCAACGCTAACACTATCACCAACTTTAATGAAAGCTGGCGCCCCTGGCTCTGGCGATAGGTATACGGTACCCACCATAGGTGACTTAACCACCCCAGGGTGTTTAGATAAATCAGAAGGGTTCGACTGTGCCGCCGGAGCATCACTTGATTGTATTACGTTTTGAACACTTTGCGCAGCAAACCCAGCAACCATAATCTGACGGGCAACACGGATTTTAACTCCATTTGCCTCGTATTCAATTTCTGAAAGATCTGTATCTTTTAAAATTTCTGCTAATTCTTTTATGGAATCTTTATCTAGTTTTCCTGATGACATCATGCAATATTTTTACAAAATCTAGGATTAGATATAAAGTGGTTTTAAAATGCCGGCAAGAACATTCTTAAAGATGTTAACTAGTTATGGCATAAAACAAATTATGCTAAATTAAACCAAACCAAGTGGACATGCTCTATGTATGATACTAACAATATTTTCGCTAAAATTTTAAGGGGTGAAGTCCCTTGCAAAAAAGTTGTTCAGGGAGATTATTTTTTAAGCTTTCATGATATCAACCCTAAAACAAACGTACACGTACAGGTTATCCCAACCGGACCATACATTAACGCCCATGATTTTATTCAAAAAGCCAGTCAAGATGAGCAAATAGGGTTTTGGCAAGGGGTTAATGAAACCATTACAGCCTTAAACCTAAAGGGAAACGGATACCGTTTAATTATGAATACAGGAACAAATGGCAGACAAGAAGTGCAACATTTGCACATACATATTTTAGGTGGCAATGATATTGGCCCAATGGTAGTAAAAAAATGAAAGTTACAATTAGATTGATTGATAAAACTATTTTTGATGGACAAGCCAATGAGGTTGTTTTGCCAGGACTGCAGGGAAAAGTAGGAATTAAACCAAATCACGCAGCAATGTCGGTCATTCTTACCACTGGAGAAATTTATATAAAATCAGAAAATCAGGATGAAAAATTTGAGGCTATAGAAGGGATTGCCCAAGTAAATAATAAATTAGTAAACATACTACTTACAGAATAGTTTTAAGACACACTTTTCATTGCCGTCCCACCGTTGTAAATGACAAACTACGTCGATAATCAGCAGATCATAATTCTCGCTTAACCCAAGCATAACGAGAATATTTTTCATGAGCCCCCTAATGAAAATATAAGCAACAGCTTGCATTAAGCATGTAACTGAGGTTATTTTATCTAATACATCTTAAGCAATTTTTAACCACCAAAGTGTTATCATTCAAAATAAGAGATACTCTTCAGATATTGTTTCAAGGCATCATTCTAAAGCCCTTAAGGATGCCAATGGCGAAGCTATGTCTGCTACATAGGATGGCGCCAAGGCGGGTGGCCCACCCTATTATGGGCGGGGGTGGGGGATGGAACGTCTACCACAAAAAAGTTAAAAAATCGTTAAGTTGTAAAAATAATCTTCGGTACGCATTTTATAAACAGTACCATCCTCAACAAAAGGTAGCTTTATGCAAGTAACCTTTTATGAACTTATTGCTACATCCTTAGAAAAAACTCTACCACGTATTCTTGAAAAAGTTTATGAAAGCGGCCTTAAGGCAGTAGTACGCACAGAAAACGAAGGGCGCTTAAAGGCAATAGATAGCACCATGTGGACCTATACTACCATGGGGTTTTTGCCCCATGGCACCAGCAAAGATCCTATTGAATTTTTGCCACATCAGCCTATCTGGCTAACCACAGATGATGATAACCCAATATCAGCTACAGTTTTGGTGGTAACTACTCAAGTTTATGCTACGGATAACAATTATGAGCGCTTACTTGATGTATACGATGGCAACGACCAACAAAATGTACAAAATGCTATGGAACGCATGGAAAAATACAGGCAAGATGGTCATGAAGTTATCTGGTGGAAACAAAGTATAAAAGGCTCCTGGGAAAAGGAAAAATAGATGCAACAAGATTGGCAACAACAAATAAATTCAGCGCAAGAACTTAAAACACTTGATGAATTAAGAGTACAACTTTTAGGAAAAAATGGGTTGATAACTCAGCAACTAAAAACCCTTGGATCTTTAAATCAAGAAGATCGTAAAACTAAAGGTGCTGAAATCAATGCTCTAAAAGACCTATTAACCTCAGCAATTGAAGAAAAAAAATCACTGCTTGAACAACAAGCGCTTGAATTGCGCTTAGTCAACGAAAAAATCGATATTACTTTACCAGCTCGCCCTGAAATGGTTGGCAAAACACACCCCATCTCAAAAGTAATTTCTGATATCACTAAGTACTTTTCCCAAAATGGCTTCCAGGTATTTGATGGTCCACACATTGACACCCAAGAACACAATTTTGATGCTTTAAATATTCCACCGCATCACCCTGCACGACAAAGCCACGATACCTTTTATATTGAAGACTCTGACGAAGTTTTACGTACTCATACTTCTACTGTGCAAATTCGTACCTTAAGAAATCATAAACCACCAATACGCTTCTTAGCTCCCGGAAGAACCTTTCGCAGTGACTATGACGCAACTCACACCCCAATGTTTCACCAGATGGAAGGTGTGGTTATTGAAGAAAATATTAACTTTGCCCACCTTAAAGGAACGATAATTGATTTTTGTCGCTGGTTTTTTGAAGACCCTAATTTGAAGCTACGGTTTCGCCCCAGCTTTTTTCCGTTCACAGAACCTTCGGCTGAAGTTGATATTGGCTGGAGTAACGACAAATGGCTAGAAGTACTTGGCTGCGGTATGATTCATCCTACAGTTTTAGCTAATTGCGATATAGATTCCACAAAATACCAAGGATTTGCTTTTGGAATGGGCATGGAAAGATTTGCCATGCTCAAATATGGCATTAATGATATTAGAGCCTTCTATGATGGAGATACCCGTTGGCTCGATATGTATGGATTTGGGAGTATATCATGAAGTTTTCACTTAGTTGGCTAAAACAGTATCTAGATACTAAAGAAATCCCTAGCGCAATTGCAGAAAAATTAGTTGAGCTTGGACTTGAAGTTGAATCATTAGAAGATCAAAGCAAAGCTCTGAATGGTTTTGTTTACGCCCGTGTAATGGAAAGGGAAAAGCACCCTAATGCCGACAGGCTGTCTTTATGCAAAGTTGATACTGGCGGTGAATTTATTCAGGTTGTTTGCGGGGCACCAAATGTAACAGCTAATATGGGAGTGGCATTTGCCTCTGTAGGTACGGTCATTCCTATTACTGGTGAAGCCTTAAAGAAAGGAACCATCCGTAGCGTAGAAAGCCACGGCATGTTGTGCTCTTCTCGCGAATTGCTACTAGGAGAAGATTCTGACGGGATTATGGATTTAGGTTTAAATCACAAACCAGGCACACCTTTGGTTGATATTATCAAAACTGATGCTATGTTTGATGTGGCTATTACCCCAAACCGTGGAGACTGTTTTAGTGTATACGGTATTGCTAGGGATTTGGCAGCATCCGGTATGGGAAAATTAAAACCTCTAGCAATTGCGAAAATCAATGAAGATGGTACAACACCAACAGTCTCAGTGCTAACATCGTTATGCACTCAATTTTCCTTGCGCCTAATTAAGGGAGTAAAAAATACTGAGTCACCACGCCAAATGCAGGAACTACTTACTCAATCTGGACAAAAACCAATAAGTGGACTAGTCGATATCACCAATTATTTTTGTATTGGTTTCGGTCGTCCCATGCACGTCTTTGATGCTGACAAAATTAGCGGAAACTTAGTTGTACGCCAGGCACAAAATGGAGAAGTTCTAAAAGCACTAAATGACCAGGACTACATTTTAAGCGAAGACATGGCTGTCATTGCAGATGATTCTGGAGTGATATCTTTAGCGGGTATCATGGGTGGACGAGACACAGCAGTTGATGCAAACACAACAAACGTACTGTTAGAAGCAGCAGTTTTTGACCCGATAGCAATAGCCAAAACCGGCCAACATTTAAATTTAATTTCAGATTCACGTATGCGTTTTGAACGAGGAGTGGATGCAGCAATAGTGTTGCCATGCCTAGATATGGCAACGCATATGATAATTTCTGATTTTGGAGGTGTTGCCGCAAAAAAATTGCACATTGAAACTACTATAGTTAAACAAGATGTAATTCTTTTAAAACCTAGCCATATTCAAAAACGTTTGGGTATAGAAGTTAATACCGAAGAAATGATTAATATTTTTAAAAGCTTAGGATGCACTGTTGAATTTGATACTTTACTTAAAGTTACCCCACCAACTTGGCGCCATGATTTAAAAATTCCAGAGGATTTAATTGAAGAAGTGGCAAGGTTAAAAGGCTATGGAACAATTCAAGCAGAATCATTACCTTTGTCACCTGCACAAACAGTGAAATCCCGTGAAGATGAAGCACGCCACCACTTGGTAAACCGTGGTTTTCTTGAAACCCTAAGCTGGTCATTTATAGATAAATCAACCGCTTTAAAATTTAGCGAAGCACCTCAAAACTTAGTAAAGCTTGCTAATCCAATTAGTGAAGATTTATCAGTAATGCGCCCATCCTTAGTTGCATCACTTTTAAAGGTTGCTAGTTTTAATCATAATAATGCACGTCAAAATGGTGCAATTTTTGAAGTAGCACCTATATATGGTAAAAATTTAACAAACAAGCAAACTGCTTGTATCGCTGGACTACGCTTTGGAAATAGCAATGATAAACACTGGTTAGCGGATGTACGAGCCCATGATGTTTTTGATGTGAAAGCTGATACTTTATTAATCTTAAAAATGCTAGGAATATCAGAGCCTACTTTACAAATTTCAGATACTGCTCCCCAGTATTACCATCCAGGGCGAAAATGTGCATTGAAACAAGGTAATCGTACCTTAGCTTATTTTGGAGAAATTCACCCATCACTTAACAATGGTGTAAATGCGGTAGCCTTTGAAATTTTTGTTGATAACTTACCACCAGCAAAAAACAAAAAAACTCAAAACACTTTGTCTGATTTAATGCCAGTCCATAGGGATTTTTCTTTTGTTTTAGATACCTCAATCCCTAGTGAAAAATTAATTAAAGCTGTTGAAAAATCAAGCTCATTAATAACTAAAATTGATGTATTTGACTGCTATCAAGGCGTACATGTTGAACAAGGCAAAAAATCGCTGGCAATTGCTGTAACCCTACAGCCTATAGAAAAAACCTTAGATGAGGTCGCCCTCATACAAATTCATGATGCCGTAATTAGTGCTGCAGCCAAAATTGGGGCAGTTTTGCGCTGATCACTTAGTACAATCCTTATTCTGATGTATTTTTGGAAGAAAAGATGATTGATAAAAAAATAAAGAAAGCAATGGAGATATATAAAGTTCCTGGCCTACGCCTGTTCTAAAATGAAGTGCAACACCATAAGATGTTAGTTGAAATACAAACAAAAAAATGGAGTTGCATTTGGAAAAATATCACCACTTATCTTATGAGGAAAGAGTGAAAATAGCGAAGCTTTGGCAATCGAAGTCCTCAATCA
>CAMASM010000065.1 GCA_945860985.1 Candidatus Finniella inopinata | reverse complement strand
CAGATGTGAAAAATATGAAACAAGAGGAATTTGATGAAGTCATGGAAAATTACAATACAACACCCAGAAAATCTTTGGGATGGTTAACTCCTCTTGAGGCCTTTAATGAAAATTTACACCGTGTTGCACTTCGAACTTGAATGTGGCGGTGATCAAAAAATGCGTAATTTGTGTTTGGGATTATTCAGTTTTCTGCTTATTCAAAATATAGTGTTTGCAACAGATTTGGAGGAACTTTGCTTTGGATCTGAAAAATCTTCCTCAAAACAGGTATCATTAATCGATTCAGATGGATCACCTGAAAAATCCGTTAGTTTTTCTGGAGGAAGTTATTTTTCTGCTACTTACAATATGGGTTTTTTAAAGGGGCTTCAGGAATTTTTAAAGCTAGATGGAGAAGATATAGTATACTTAGGAGATTCAAGTGGTGCTTTAGTTGCATTAGTTGCGGTACTTGGCTTGGATGCTGACTATGGTATTGATAATTTTTTGATAAAAACGCTTAAAGAAACACGCGAGCTACCGCATTGTGGTTTTTCACAATGGGGCAAAATTCTGAGAAAAAATCTACTGGCTCTTAGTGCAGAATATAAATCAGAGTTAAAAGGTTGTGCTCATAAACTTGCCAATAGCAGGCTACATATTTCCATCACCCATTTCCAACTTTTTCCTTGGCCTTTTAAAAATGAATTAGTTTCTTATTTTGATTCAACTGAAGATTTGATAGAAACTATTTTGACTTCTTGCCATATGCCATGGGTTTTAGGCGAAACTTTTTTTACTAAATGGCGGGGTAAGACTTGTGTAGATGGGGGGCTTAGCAATCACAATCCGGCATTGGATGAAAATACAGTACGTGTAAATCCTTTTTTGTGGCGTTCTCCATTTTTTTGGATTTGGCATGGGTGTTTTACACTTCATACAGAGGAAGAAGCTCGTAGAGCCATAAGTTGGGGGTATGAGGATGCAAGAAAAAATATACAATATTTTTTAGATCGTGGATTTAAACCAAGGGAACCATCAATTGCTTTGCCGCTTAGTGTGCCTTTGCCGTGTATTGAAGAAGATGGGCCAACCGCAATTGGTGTATTAATAAAAGAAATTCATACTGTGTGGTTTTATGGTGGAAATATATTTTTTTCCCAAGTGCGCAGCTATCTTTCATCAGCTAAAGAGACAGTAAAATCATTGGCTTGGTCTGCTATAAGTGCGCCAGTTAAGGTCCTAAGTATTCCAGTTAAGGTTATCTGTTTTCCTTTTAAAGTGCTTTCATTTTTTTGTGGACGATAGAGCATAAATCAAATAAGATTTTTGTAACAACAATCAAATCTGGTGATTTATGGCACGTGGTGGTTACCGAGAAGGGGCAGGGCGAAAGCCAAACTCTAGTAAATTTGGTGAGGCGACAGTGCCAGTGCGTGT
Organism: Candidatus Finniella inopinata; assembly: GCA_945860985.1. Classification (GTDB taxonomy): domain Bacteria; phylum Pseudomonadota; class Alphaproteobacteria; order Paracaedibacterales; family CAITNM01; genus CAITNM01. The sequence goes on along the minus strand of CAMASM010000065.1, from coordinate 7,994 downwards.
GCCAGAATCAATAGTTCCTAAGTTAAAGGATATTTTAAAAAAAGCTGATAAGTTTTCTTTGGGATCTGTAATTTCTGATATACGTGCTTCAATTGATTGGCAGAGTCTTGATTTGCCATCTCGTTCTTTACCAATTTTTTCAAGTAAAGTAGCTGCGGGTTTTCCATCACCTGGTGATGACCATTGGGAAGCTAAGCTTGATTTGAATGAACATTTGGTACAGCACCCTGCATCTACTTTTTTTGTGCGTGTAAGTGGCGATTCTATGATTGGGGTTGGTATTAACGATGGAGATGTTTTAGTTATTGACCGTTCTCTTGTTTGTAAAGAAGGCTGTATTATTATTGCTGTGGTTGATGGTGAGTTAACGGTAAAGCGTTTTTCTAGGCGTGGTGAAGTAGTTGCGTTGGTTGCGGAAAATCCTAAATATCCTGACATTATTGTAACTCAAGAAATGGATTTTCGTATTTGGGGTGTGGTAACTACGGTTATACACAAATTTTGAAAATGTTTTGCGATGTGCCACTCCCAAAAATTTCAAATTGTAGGATCTTTTCTATTTTGAAGTTTTTAACCAAAGGGGATCTTTAATTTCATTTAAAAATTCTTGGTGTTCCTTTAGTTCATTTTCATTAACTGCAAAATGACGAGGTGCACGAAATGGTTTGTTAGATTGTGGAATTTCTGGAGCTATTTCTAAATTTTTAAATAATTCATTTTGTCGGCCGCCAAGTAACTCAATATAAATTTCTGCTAGTAATTCAGCATCAACCAATGCTCCATGCTTTACGCGCTTTGAATTATCTATATTAAATCTTTTACAGATGGCATCAAGGTTCGCTGGCTGACCAGGAAATTTTTTGCGTGAAAGGGCTACGGTATCAATTGCTTCTTGCACACTTAACAAAGGTAAATTAATTCTTGAATATTCTGCATTTATAAATCCTATATCAAAACTTGCATTATGGATTACCAGGATGGCGCCGCTAATAAATTGATGAAAGTCGTTCGCTACAGTTTGAAAGGTTGGAAAATCCTTTAAGAAATTATAGGTTAATCCTGAAATTTCTGATGCGCCTGGGGAAACATCTCGTTCTGGATTAATGTACTGGTGGTAGACATTACCAGTAGGTATGCGGTTTATAAGCTCAACACAGCCAATTTCTATTATGCGGTGGCCATCCCTATGGCTTAGTCCTGTGGTTTCCGTATCTAGAGCAATTTCACGCATGGTATTCCTAACTTTAGGCAATGTGGAAATTTAACATAATGTCCTTGTAAGTTAAAGAGCTACAGTGTCTGGGGTTAATATCTGCTGGTTCCACAGTTTTGCATACAAGCCATTTTGTTGTAGCAATTGCTGGTGGTTACCTTTTTCTGCAATTTCGCCCTGATCCAACACAAAAATATGGTCTGCATCAACAATGGTGCTAAGTCTATGAGCGATAATGATAGTGGTGCTACCTTGTGATATTTTTTGTAAACTTTGTTGGATACGTTTTTCAGTAGTGGTATCAAGGGCAGATGTTGCTTCATCAAAAATATAAATTTTTGGTTTTTTTAATAGCATTCTGGCAATGGCTACACGCTGTTTTTCTCCACCTGAAAGTTTCAAACCGCGTTCACCAACCTTTGTTTCATAACCTTGAGAAAGTTTGGATATAAATTCATCAAGATCAGCATTTTTTGCAGCATTTTGAATTTCAGCAAAGGTTGCCTGAGGTGCACCATATGCTATGTTGTAGGCGATTGTATCATTAAACAAAACTGTATCTTGTGGCACTATGCCAATGGCTTGCCTGAGGCTTTCTTGAGTAACTTTTTTTATGTCTTGGTCGTCAATTAAAATGCGACCATCGCTAGGGTCATAAAGGCGAAACAATAAACGTGATAAGGTAGATTTACCGCCGCCTGTTGTGCCAACAAAAGCTACGGTTTCTCCGGGGTTTATGACTAAATTAATATTATTAATAATTTTACGGTCTTCGTTGTAGCTGAAACTTAAGTTTTCAAAAGTGATCTTTCCTTTTTCGTATGTTAATGATTTTGCATTAGCGGAATCTTTCACATCTGATTCTTGGTCTAATAGACTAAACATTTCCCCAAGATTAACTATACCTTGCTTAATCTCTCGATAAGCAAAGCCAAGATTAAATAGTGGCATTACCAATTGTAGCGAAAAAGCAAAAAGTGCGGCCACATCACCTGGTGTAATTTCACCAGCAGATGCCCGTATTATTGCAAAAGTTAGCATACCACCTAAGCCAATTGAAAAAATTACAGCTTGGCCTGCATTTAAAAAATTTAAAGAGCTGCGAAATTTACGTGAAGTCTTTTCATAAACAGCCTGAATTTGGTCAAAACGTTCTGTTTCCAATTGCTCATTACCAAAATATTTAACCGTTTCAAAATTTAGTAGGCTATCTATTGCTCTGGTTTGGGAAGTATTATCTAGCTCATTCATTTGTTTGACGATTTTTAATCGCCAGGTAGAAACAAAGATTGTGAAAACCACATAGGTTGTCATGGTTATTATCATAATTAAGCTGCATATAGGGCTGTACCAAAACCATAGCAAAGTTGCTAATAAGATAGATTCAATTAGACTGGGTAGTATGGTCATCATTAAAAAAAGGCTGATTGATTCTAATGATTTTGTACCACGTTCAATAACTCTGCTTAGACCACCCGTTTGTCGATTCAAATGAAATTTTAAGCTTAAGCTATGCAGGTGGCTAAATACGCTAACTGAAATTTGGCGAAAAATTCTTTGAGAAACTATGTTGAAAGTATAGTCACGTAATTCGTTGCAAGTTTGTGCTAAAATACGAACGACCACAAAACCAATGATAATTGCGGTCGGAAATACTTGAGGATTTTCCTTTAAGTGGTCAATTAGATATTTGAAGGCGATAGGTCCACCTAATACAAACAATCTTCCAATTATCAAAAGAGAGATTGATCCCAATAGCAAAGCTTTTACTCTTGCAATGTTTTTGGGCCATAAATAACCACATAATTTTTTGATGGTTAAAGATTTATTCATTTAGTTATCCGATTCTAACCACATTGCATTTAATATGCTAAAGCAACAGGCTAATCCTAATCCTAGTATCCAACTAAAGTACCACATAAAAATCCTTTTTAATACATTTGGGGGTCGTCTAAATCTTTTAAAGTTAAGCGTTTAGCAAATACCTTATAAGTCCAGATTACATAAGTTAAAATGAATGGTAAAAATATTAAAACCGCAATTAGCATAATGAACAGCGTAAGTTGCGATGATGATGCATCCCAAACTGTAAGACTATGGTTAGGTGCAATAGTTGACGGTAAAATGAAAGGAAATGTAGCTAACCCTGCTGTTGCTATTACTCCTATTATGCTTGTTGATGTTGCTAAAAACCCAACAGATGGGTGCTTTTTGCCAGAAACCATAGATATCATAAAGCCAAAAAAAGCTAGCAGGGCGGCGATCATTGCATAGTTACTGAAAAATCGTTGGGATAGTTCTATGCTTTCTTCAATTTTTTGTACTCCAACAGCTTTGCTTAATATATTTTGGGCGTGGCCAGCTTCTTCAAGTGTGAAGCCAAATTCACTGTTGTTTAAAACTAAGCCAGAACCAATAAAGCAAACAAGTGCTGTAAATGATGCTATCTTTTGTACAGAGTGTGCTTTTAGAGCAATTGAATGGTCAATTTTTAAACGCAAATAAGCGGCTCCGTGGGCTAACAGCATACTTACAGAAACAAAACCGGCTAGAATTGAAAATGGTGTAAATAATGGAAAAAATACACTTTTGGTTTGTAGCATTAAATTTTCTTCAAAACTAAATGGTAAACCTAAGATGGCATTGCCGACTGCTATTCCAAATACAAAGGTTGGCACTATACTTGAAACACAAATGGCCCAATCCCAGGCATAGCGCCACTGTTGATTTGGCATTTTACTGCGAAACTTAAGACCAACTGGGCGGATTATAAGGCATGCTAAAACCAATAGCATGGCTAGGTACATAGTTGGAAATGCAACAGAGTAAACCACAGGCCATGCAGCAAATATGGACCCAGCTCCTAGGATTAGCCATACTTGGTTACTTTCCCAAACAGGGGCTATGGTGTTAATTAATAAGCGGCGTTCATCATCTGATCTGGCTAACGTTGTTAATAAACTTGCAACCCCTAAGTCAAATCCATCAGTTAAGGCGAACCCTGTAAGTAATACTCCTAAAAGAATCCACCAGGTGATTTGTAGTACTTCGAGTGATGGCATTATGTCTCCTTAGTTTCTAAAAAAATATCAGGACCGCCCATAATGTATTTTTTGAGCAGTATGATATCAAAAATTAAAAGTACTGTGTAGAACAGTACAAACACGGTCATGGAAATTAGCAATGATGATTTATCAAGGTTCGATGCTCCCATAAAGGTAGGTAAAACACCTTCAATAGCCCAGGGTTGTCTTCCGTGTTCTGCAACGAACCACCCGCACATAATAGCTATCCATGGAATGGGTAAAATAAGTAAGCTTGATTTTAAAAATGTTGGAGATTTTTCAAAGCAGCGTTTAGTTGAATACCAAAAAGCCATTATGAAATAGAGAAGTAGTATCAAAGAACATCCGACCATTATTCTAAAGCAAACGAAGATTGATATAACATTAGGCACAGTATCTCTTGCTGCTTTTTTGATCGTTTTTTCATCTATATTGTTAAGGTCAGAGCTGTATTTTTTTAACAATAACCCATAGCCTAAGTCATCTTTGTATTTTGCAAATTCTGCTTCAGCTTCTAGATTATTACGATCTTTACGTAATTTTTGTAAGGCTAGGTAGGCCTTTTGGCCATTTTGGATTCTTGGTATGGCTGAGGCCTCTAGTTCATTAATGCCAGGAATTTCTTTAGAAAAAGAGCGTGTAGCAATTATTCCTAACAAATACGGTATCTTAACTTGATAGGTATTTTCACGGGTTTCAGTGTTTGGTATAGCGAATAATAATAGGTCAGCCGGAGCTTTTTCAGTGTGCCACATAGCTTCCATTGCGGCCATTTTCATTTTTTGATTTTGGCTTGAGGTGTAGCCGCTTTCATCTCCTAGTACGATTACGCTTAAAGCAGATGCTAATCCAAAACTTGCAGCAACTGTCATTGAACGTTTAGCAAATTCTATGTGGCGTTTGGAAAGTAAATACCACGCACTAACTGACATTACGAATACAGCTCCTGTAATATATCCAGCACTTACTGTGTGCACAAACTTTGATTGTGCTACGGGTCTAAAGAATATTTCATAAAAATTGGTTAATTCCATGCGAAGAGTGTCAACATTAAAGGTTGATCCTACGGGGTACTGCATCCAAGCATTAGCAATTAATATCCATAATGCTGAAAAGTTAGTAGCTAAAGCTAAGCCCCAGGTTACGCATAAGTGGGCTTGTTTAGATAATTTTTTCCAACCAAAGAAAAATAGGCCAATCAATGTTGCTTCTAAAAAGAAAGCCATTAACCCTTCAATAGCTAGCAGTGAGCCAAAAATATCGCCAACATAATGACTGTAATAAGCCCAATTGGTGCCAAACTGAAATTCAAGCGTTATACCCGTAGCGACTCCCATGGCAAAGTTAATACCAAACAAAAGTCCCCAAAATTGCGTCATTTGCTTCCATATTGGTTTTTGTGTCATTACATAAACACTTTCCATAATGGCAAGCAAAAAACTTAAGCCCAATGTTAATGGCACAAACAAAAAATGGTACATTGCCGTAACTCCAAATTGGAGACGCGCTAATTGAACGGCGGAAAGACTTTCAAACATAATTCACTGCTTAACTAAGTGTTGATCAACTTGCATAACAGTTACGTGACTGCGATTTTTCTTAGCATAAAAAATTAAAAGTGAAACAATAATAACTTTAATGACAATCGCAATCTTTAGGTCGATAAATTTTGGCATAAGGTAACCTAATCACTGTGAGTATAATTATACCTACCTTTAGCAATTTGATGTAAAGAAATATTTAGAAAAATTTTTCTAAATATAAATCTATAGCAAAAACGCTCATTTTTGTTTATGGATGACTTCAGGACAAATGAATCTATAAAAACGTTCCCAGCAACTTAGGGGTTGAAAGATTTCACCTTCTAAAAGTGCTGTTTTTCTAAAATTTGGTTTGCACCAAACGTCAGATGCAGTAGAATTCCGATTGGCTAACCATTCAAATACTCCTGAGAAAATTCCATTTTTTACATGTCTTCTGCTGGATGTGTATCCATCAGTATGAATAAAAGCACGATGTCTAGAGCGCATGATAAGATCAATATCTTCAGTGGAAAATAATGCACAATCAAAGCCACCTAATTTTTCAAATTTTTTTTTATCTGTGAACATAGTTCCTCCCCCTGCTGTTCCATGCCAGCCTAGATGAGAAACACAGAGGTTTGAAAAGTGACACCAAAGACTTGCCACAAATGGAAAGTGAGAATCATACCGAGAAAATGTGGTAACTAAAGAGATTCCTTTATTCAACAATGCTAAACTACGTTTAATATCTTTTCCAGAAACAACAGAATCAGCATCTAGAAAAAGGATAGTGTCAAATTTTGCTTCTTTGGCACCTTGGTTTCTATTTTTTCCAATATTTCGATTGTGCACGCTAATAACCTGAGCACCATTTTTGGTGGCAATTTCTGCGGTAGCATCTGTTGAGGCATCATCAACAACCAGAACCTCAAAATCTTTTAATTTAGCTTCTTTGCAGCTATCGGTAACGCATTTAACTGTCCTTTCAATCCATAGTTCTTCATTATAGGCAGGGATTACAACTGATAATGAATTTCTTTTTGGAAGAAGTACTTCTAACATATCGCATGATGATGGATAGATTCCAAAGTGTACAATAAAGATTATTAAAAAAATTGGCAGCTTAATGTTGCAAATGTTCATGATCAATCCTCACAAGCTCTGAAGATTTTCAAGAATTCTTTTGACTGGTAGCTTCATGATTGCAGCCACTTTGTCATTAATGCCAACACTTAAAATGAGAGTGTTATCCTGACGAATGCACCCATAAGGCAATATGGTATTCGCATATAAGAAACGTTTTACGTGAGGGGTAGAAACAAATAAAGGCTTTTTAGAATAATGTGTTATGTTAAATTCATCATCAAATAACAATGCTCCCAAAAAATATTCTCGAACGCCATCTGTTGTCACAATGTGCGAATGAAAGAATGATAAGTATCTATCTTGTTCTGTAATCCATATCGGGGTTGTAGAACACCTAACCTGACCAAAAGGCCAGTCTTTTATGACTTTTTCTTTTTTGATAATTTCTTTTGGATTTTTAAGGTCATCTGTAGCGTCATATACAACCATTGGGTCAATTGTGCTAATAACTAAGAATCTTTCATCTTTTTCAAAGAACAACCAATTTTTCTGTAAAGCATCTTTTTCTGTATTATCCTCAATATTTGGCCTAATAGGTGTTACTATTTGTTTTCCTGGGCTAAATTTACTAATTTCTGTACATGCTCTGTAGAATCCAAATCTGTAAGAAATATCAGTTACATAACTTGCATAAAGAGCGTCCTTAAATACAACTAGACGAGCATCTTCATGAGTCTTGCTATTGTCTTGAATAAGAGGATAATGTGCACTGATTTGGAAATCTTCCGTCATTTCTGTCAAAAAAGTCTCAGCCCCCCAGAAATGAGAAAATCTACGATATCCGTGTATTCTCAGGGTCATGTATATTTTACCTTCATGCCGAATAATACTTGGGTTAAGAATTGCAGTTGCTCGAATAGAGGAAGTATCAAGAAAAATTAATTCCCCGCCATACGTCTCAGCTTGTTCGGCAGGAGAAATACAGGCTAGAAAATCGGAATCTTTGTGGTCTAGCAAGTGAGGGTCCCTAGGGTGGAATTGCACAAGCATATTGTGAATGAGGATAGGTTCTCTATTTGGTTTAAAATCAAGTTCGTAAGGTTTTTC
>CAMASM010000064.1 GCA_945860985.1 Candidatus Finniella inopinata | reverse complement strand
GGAACTTAGAGCTGAAAGCGTTGCGAGGCTTGGATAACAAAAACGATAGGGCGTCGCCCACCCCAGCCGCCACCTCAAACATAATCCTGCCTTAGTCTTAAAATCTATAAGATCTTAAGATTATGTTCTTCCATGGGCTTTCGGCCCACACAAAAAGTGTCTACAATGCCAACAGCGCTGTTGGTTTTGTAGACAGGACACACCCTAAATTAAAGGGGAGTCACCATTGCTGGTTACTCAGCTTACGCACCCAAGCTACTCTTGGGTGTAACTTACCACCTAAAGTTTAGTGTACAGGTAATAGGTTAATTGCTGGTTAAAATGAGAATTGCCAATAATATTCAATATGGGTCAGGCAAAAATAACTACTATGCCTACCCAATATGTTTATTTTGGAAGCTGCCTTAGCCACTCTTTTGCTTTAGCGCTAACATTTTCATCTTTTAAAGCAACATCATAAAGATCTTTTTTACGTGCATCATCTTCCCCATACATATCATCAAGAATTTCACTCCAAAGATTTAAGAGAGTATCAGATGATGTTTTCCCTACTTGATCAAGGGTACCATAAATGCGATCCCTCCAATAAGCATCCATTGCTTTGTCCATCCAAGATACAATTTCCGGCGTTAAGCCAGCATCTTCCAGGCCCTTACCTTCGGCAAAACCTTTTTCAAATTTTTTAGTGCGTAAATGGGCATATTTTTTGCCGTATACCCCATTGACCCAATGCATACACTTTTTACCAATGGCAATACCATTTGCTGATTTTGGGTCATTTTCAAGATTATCCCTAATTTCCGCCACTAAATTGGACCAGTCTTTTTCAAAATCTGCCTTTTGTTGAGAAGTTGAATTAGTCTTTAGCTCAGTCTCAAAAGCCGCATATTGTTTTAATTCCTCAGGATTGAATATTTCTTTAACCCAAGAGTGTTCTAATTGTTGTGTCATTTTGTATACCTCTATCAATTTTATAATTGTTTTCCACTCGATTGATTTATCTTCACCACATTCAGCAATAGCGCTTTCAAGAATTTGACTAGCCTCAAGCAAAGTTTTTGCTTTTTCTTTCAAAAACTTTGCCTGCACCGAAAAATGTTCGGCCATGGCCACATTGCCTGACAGCAACTTTTTGATTGCCATCAGCTCAAAGCCAAAAAACTTTAAAGCAATAATCTGTTGTAACTTCAATAAATCCTTTTCAGAGTACAAACGATAACCATTAGCAAGTCGTACAGATGGTTTCAACAAATCAATCCGATCGTAATGGTGCAAAGTCTGCACCGATACGGCAGTTAATTTGCTAATATCTTTGACGTACCATTGGGTCATTTGTTCCTCCTTAATTACAAGATAAGGTATATGGTAAGTATAGACTCAATAGGTTTTTTTTGCGGAATGAAAAAAAATTAGTTGCTAATACTAATTCATAAAAAACAAAACTCACGTAATTTCAATCTCACTACACGTCACTTTTTGATCAACCTATCCCATATTAGTAAAACCTTTAGTCACGGGCTTAACCCGGGATCCGTTGTTCAGCATACTAAAACCGTCTTCGCGAGCGAAGCGTCGCGATCCAGTTCTATAAATTCAATACGAAGTTATTTAACTAGATCATTACGTCGCCTGCGGCTCCTCATGATGACGGGAGAATAGGCCTTCCAAAAGTGACGGTAGTGAGAATTTCAAATATATTAAACAATTTATTAAGTAGATATTAGGTTAACTACAAATAAATTTAAATATATTTAACAAAATATTAACCTTTGAAAGTTAGGATGGAGTATACAGCCTCCCAAAGAAAGTTCTAACAAATGAAGAAATATATAACCTACTGTTTGATGTTGCTGTTGACGAGTACGATGACTGCTCATTGCAGTGACTTGAAGTTGTTTAGTGATATAGCGGCCCCTAGAGACTGGAATACGCTGAACGTACAAGTGGACGATTTTTGCAACAACATGCGGCTACGCATTTCCGATTACGAAGCAACAGTAAGGGTATTTGATCCCCATGTAACAAACGGCATACTCCCAGTATCTGATTCCTCCCCCTCTCTCTCCCCCTCTTTCCGTATTCGATATGAAAAGATTTCTTTGGAGAGCCTTAAGGATACTCTCAATCAACTCCAAAAGGCTGCAAGAGCCCCCAGCGTTGGTTTATTATCGCGCTTATCCTCTTACGTTAGCGCCTCTGGAGTTGACTTCACAGATGCAGTTCACACGATCCAAACACTCCTCCACTCCTTAGCCAGTCCACTCTCTAAATACAAAGGTACCGTAACTGTAAGGGCGCAAGAGAGAACGCCAGAGAGAACGCAAGAGCAGGAAATCTATGTTGCAGCCCCCTCGCCATATTTCGGCACGCCTCTCTTGGAAGTTCAAAAAGGAGCAGTAACGGGCAGCCGCATAGATATCAGAATAAACTTTTTACCAACCGTTAACGCTGCGTCGGCCTGCACACCCACTTCAAACCTTGTCCGCGAAGAGGTGGCGGCTCTCCCATCGACATATATAGCCCTAAATGCAATCGACAAGACCATGAAAGAAAAACTCGCCGAGATGCAACCGCGAGTAAATATACTTAGCATACTTCCAGGAAAGACGGCACCCAGCATATTCGGTGAATACTCCGGAGGGACTGACACTCACATTAGCTATGGTCCACTCCAAAGCTCTCTCCATGACCTGATCGAGAGATACCAGGCGATGCTGAAAGAAGCGGCTCGAGTCAATGACTCCTCGCGAGGATAACACGGATTATTTATAGGGGTTCTAAGCGCAAAACCCCTTTTTTCCCAATGATGATTAGTAAATAAATCATCAATACCCTCCTGTTGAGAGCATACCCTTACACATCTTTTTTTGGTGCAACTGTGAAATGCACCACCACAGCGTCACTGCGAGCCCCTTTTGGGGGCGTGGCAGTCCAGTGTATAGTATCGCTATGAAAACTCCAGCAACCTACATTATGGCCAATAAGCAAAACGGGACACTGTATACCGGTGTAACGTCCAATTTAATTCAGCGAGTGTATCAGCATAGGTCGCATGCAATAGATGGATTTACCAAAAAACATGATTGCATAATTTTGGTTTATTTCGAGCTTCACGCGACTATGGAACAGGCATCGCCTTTGAAAAACAGATTAAATCTGGGTCTAGGGCTGACAAAATTAAATTGATTGAACTCGCTAATCCAACCTGGCGCGATTTGTACCCAGAGATTGTTTGATAACACCACTGGACTGCCGCGTCGCTATGCTCCTCGCAGTGACGCTGTGGCACTGCACATTTCTGGATACTCCAAAAGATGTGTATAAAGGTATGCTGTTGAGAGAGGGGGCATCGTCAAATTATTTAAAGTGGATAGAGATAGGGCAAATTAGTAATTTGGAAACTCAAACTGTGAGTCTAGCAATAGATCTATCACCCACAAAAGCTTTTTCGCTTGATATTTTCAAAAAATTCTTATTAGATCAACCCATCAACTAAAATACATGAAAGTTCATATGCGCAAATGGATCGATTTTCCTATAATTGAAGGTGTTTGCAGCAGACAAGCACACGCTGACTTTCCAACACAAGCAGATGGCACAAAAACCTACGAAAGAGAATTAGGTAAAGAAGGCTTTTTTGGACCATGCACACATATGATCCACAAACATGCACCAACTGCCTGGACCAAATGGGAAGGGCCGCTGCGTCCACGCGCTTATGATCTAAATAAATGGATGCAAAACTACATTTGCCCATTTAAAACTGAGTTATTTTTGTACAATCGCCACACCCAATTACGATGGTGGCAACTTACTGATTCAATGCCGCATTTAGCTCGCAACGGAGATGGTGACCAACTTCTATTTATTCACCAAGGATCAGCTGAGTTATTTTGCGATTATGGCCATATGACAATTCGCACCGGCGATTATGTTGTGCTGCCGCGTTCGACCATGTGGCGTTTAGAAGTAATCACCCCTTTATCAATCTTAATGATAGAAGCAACAGACAGTAGCTACATGCTGCCTGACAAAGGTATTGTTGGCCCACATGCAATATTTGATCCTGCCATGCTGGATACACCAAAAATAAACGATCAATTCAAAGCACAACAAAATGATGCTAATCATGAATGGCAAGTTCATATTAAACGCCTTAACGAAATCAGTATTGTAACTTATCCATTTAATCCACTCGATGCTTTAGGCTGGCATGGCAACCTATCTCCAGTCAGAATTAACGTTGATGATATTCGCCCTTTAATGAGCCACCGTTATCACCTGCCACCTTCAGCCCACACAACATTTGTAGCAAATCGCTTTGTCGTCTGTACATTTGCCCCTAGGCCAATTGAAAGTGACCCTGGAGCATTAAAGCTACCCTTCTACCATAATAATGATGATTTTGATGAATTCATTTTCTACCATCGCGGACAATTCTTCAGCCGTGACAATATTCATCCCGGAATGACTACCCTGCACCCATGCGGATTCACTCATGGACCACACCCAGAAGCTTTTGCCGCAGCAACCAAGTTTGCTCGCAAAGAAACAGATGAAGTGGCAGTGATGGTTGACACGCGCGATTCTTTGGAAATAGGCAAAAACGCTGATTCAATTGAATGGACTGAGTACGCCAAAAGCTGGAAAGCCATAGATAGGCCATAACAAGATTTTGGCCTTATGTTAGAAAAGCAGCCAGTGTCCGAGCAGCGTATTACTGATTGCCTAATCACTAATTATGGCATTGAGGTTTCTACGCTTACATTCTTGCCACTGGGTGCTGATATGCATGCATCCGTATATAAAGCTCAAGCGTATGATCAGTCATCTTATTTCGTCAAACTAAAACGCGGCCATAACCCAGATATCAGCCCCCTCATAATTGGCCTTTTACAAGATGCTGGAATTAAACAAATTATCCCTATTTTTAAAACGATCTATGGCCACCCAACTCAGCGTATTGACGACTTTACCCTGACTGTATCTCCTTTTATTGAGGGGCAAGACGGATTTAGCCGAGCTCTAACGGAGGATCAATGGGTTACGTTCGGTACAATATTGAGGCAAGTTCATGAAATTGAGGTGCCACACCCGATTCAGGCTATGCTCCGACGAGAGTCTTATTCCCCCCAATGGCGAGACGCAGTTCGATCACTTTATGTTCATATTGAATCTAAACCGAAGGGTGATGAGATTGCCTTACAGTTACTGGCATTTATGAAGCAGCACACTACTTCAATTCAACGATTGGTAGAGAGAGCTGAGCAGTTAGCTCAAAAGCTTCAAGAACAATTGCCTGAATTCGTGCTTTGCCATTCCGATATTCATGGTGGCAACCTGCTGATGGACGGGAGTGATGCTATTATCTATATAGTCGATTGGGATGCGCCCATAATGGCACCCAAAGAGCGTGACCTCATGTTTATTGGCGGAGGTGTTGCAAATGTTTGGAATCAACTGCATGAGGAAGATCTTTTTTATCAAGGTTATGGAAAGAGTGAGGTTAATATGGAGATTCTAGCATATTATCGGCATGAACGAATTGTAGAAGATATAGCCCTATATGGCCAGCAGTTACTCTTAACGACGACAGGAGGCCAAGACAGAATTGAATCATATAAACACTTTGTTGCCCAGTTTGAGCCTCAAGGAGTAGTGGAAATAGCATTCAAAACAGATGAAAGCCTAGCTATATAGCTTTAATTGCTGAGTTTATGGTTGAAGCGCATTATGAAAAAATGCTTAAGCAGTTTGTAGAGTTTTTAACTTAACATCCCGCACATTTTGCGCTTGCACTCCCATAATATACAGCTTGAATATCCCTGGCTTTTGCGCCATTATGGCTCAAAAATTAGGTAATAAGCTATGTCGTATCAATACATTTATGTAATTAAATCTTTGTCTAAAAGCTACCCTGGTGGAAAGCAAGTCTTAAAAGATATTTGGCTGTCTTTTTTTCCAGGGGCCAAAATTGGTATTATTGGCCCTAACGGTTCAGGAAAATCAACACTTTTGAAGATTATGGCTAAGCTTGATACTGAATATCAAGGTGAAGCCTGGTCTGCAGATGGTGTAAAAGTTGGTTACTTAGCTCAAGAACCTCAGCTTAATGAGAATCTTGATGTGGTCTCAAACATCAAAGAAGGCCTTGGTGAAGTTACTGAGTTAATGAAGGAATATGAATCCATAAACATGAGGTTCGCAGAGCCCATGGAAGATGACGAAATGAATGAGCTGCTAGTACGCCAGGGAGAACTACAAGAGCGTATTGATAACCTTGATGCATGGGATCTTGATCGCCAAATTGAAATAGCGATGGATGCCCTACGTTGCCCTCCAGGTGATGCTAATGTTAAAGATTTATCAGGTGGTGAAAAACGTAGAGTTGCCTTATGCCAACTCCTATTGCAAAAACCTGACCTATTGCTGCTTGATGAGCCTACAAACCACCTTGATGCAGAAAGCGTTGCTTGGCTTGATCGCCATTTACAAGATTACAAAGGCACCGTAGTGCTAATTACCCATGATCGTTATTTCCTTGATAACGTTGTTGGCTGGATTCTTGAACTTGATCGTGGCCAAGGTATTCCTTACGAAGGAAATTATTCTAGCTGGCTTGAACAAAAGCAAAAACGTCTACTAGTTGAACAAAAACAAGAAACAGCACGACAAAAGCAACTTGAAAACGAACTAGAATGGATTCGCCAATCCCCCAAAGCACGCCAAGCTAAAAGTAAAGCTCGTATAGTTGCTTATGAAAACTTGCTTAACGAAGATTATGATCGTGGCACTGGCGACGGATCAATTGCCATTCCTCCTGGCCCTCGTTTAGGTGATTTAGTAATTGAAGCTAATGGTATATCAAAGGCTTTTGGAGATCGTTTATTAATTGAAAACCTTAACTTTAATCTACCACGTGGTGGTATTGTTGGAGTAATTGGGCCAAACGGTGCCGGTAAAACCACGTTGTTTAGAATGCTAACCGGACAAGAAACACCTGATCAGGGAACTTTGCGTGTAGGTGACACTGTAGTTATGGGTTATGTAGACCAATCTCGTGATGCCCTAAACGCAAATAAAACAGTCTGGGAAGAAATTTCTAATGGCCACGATGAAGTAGAGCTTGGCAAACGCAAAATGCCAAGCCGCGCTTATTGTGGACTATTTAATTTCAAAGGCGCTGATCAACAAAAAAAAGTTGGACAACTATCTGGCGGTGAAAGAAACCGAGTGCATTTGGCAAAAATGCTAAAAAGTGGAGCAAACGTACTTCTGCTCGATGAACCGACCAACGATTTAGACGTGGAAACTCTGCGCTCTCTAGAAGAAGGCCTATTGTATTTTGCCGGTTGTGCAATTGTAATTACCCACGACCGTTTCTTTCTTGACCGCATTGCCACCCATATTTTAGCGTTTGAAGGTAATAGCCAAGTTGTCTGGTTTGAAGGTAACTATCAATCTTACGAAGAAGACAGAAAACGACGCCTAGGTGTTGATGCAGATCAACCAACAAGAATAAAATACAAGCCATTAACAAGGTAATATTTCCATATTGCTCCCTTTTTTTGAGGGGAGGTATTAAAAATTGATGAAGTTCTAAAAGTCATCTTTTTTAATTAAACAATGTTCTATGAATCCTAATTCATGGATTAAGCAACTAATTTTTCAACAAAATTTTTGATGCGAATATTTTTTCTTTTCTAGTTTTTCAAAGTGATTAACTGCCCATAAAAATCCTATACAAAACGGCGCTCCAATTACCCATACTCCGTAGTAACCAGTGGAAATATAAATCTACTTAGCACTGTATAGACTATATCACTGCCCAAAGCCACGATAGCGATAATTAAATTTTGGCGAATTATTTGCTCAGCCGAATACCCAAATTTACTCTTCAAAATAGAGGCACAAAAAATGAATGAAAAAAAGAAAAATATTGGATAACCACAATGCATTAAAAAATAAGCAATAGCCGTCTTGGGCTTTACTTTTTCCACAGGACCACAGATACCAATGTTTTTCCTGCGTCTTTTAGCAACGATAAATTCTGGGGTTTCTCTAAGACGTGTTCTAGCAATAGAGCCGACTACTGCAATGCATGCACCAACCCAAAAAGCAATGCGCCAGTTCATTCCAGCTACAGTTACAAAAGAGGCTACAGCTACTGCAAACACTGACCCCAAATCATCTACAATTCTTATACAAGAAACAACGGGATATCTTTGTGGCAATGGCACGATTTCTGTTAGATAAATTTCAGCTCCAATTACCTCACCCATAGCAGAAAGACCCTGCATAATACGACAGATGGTTATAATCCAAGCTGCTGATATACCAATTTGGGCATAAGTTGGTAAGTTTGCCATAACAATACAAGAAACAGCCATCATTATAGTTGTAATCACTACGGTTGGCTTTCTACCAATATTATCTCCAACCCAACCGAATAATAATACTCCAACTGGCCTTAATACGTATGTTGAACAAAAAGCAAATGCTGCAATAAGAGAAGTCGTATGTGGATCAGTTTTTGGAAAAAATAATTCATTTAACAAAACAGCCATATGCACATAAAGCATAAGGTCAAAGTACTCCAGGAAAGTGCCAATTTGCAAAAGACCCACAGCTTCTTTTTGTTGGCGACTTAAACTTGATAAAAGACTCACCTACTATCCCCTTATAAAACTGAATCTGATACAAATATATCCTGTTCATTGAAAATTTTTCTAGGCGAAAATAAAAATAATTTAACGCTATTTTACTATTTGTTCATTGAAAATTTTTAATCTAATACCAACTTGTACTCAAGATGATATGAGATTCCTATCTCACTGAGCTTTGGATCCCGCTATCAAGCGCCGCCCCGATGAAAATCGGGGTATACGGGGCGTCGTTAGGCTAACTATTGACGTACCACGGCTTTGCGGGGTATCTAGGCGACGTACCGCGGCCTAGACCGCGGTATCCAAGTGATTATTTCGTAAGGATATTACTACGAACGCAACTTAGTATTAGGTCTCATGGCAGATTTAAGTGAAAAAGCTTTGATTTTATAATTCACTACCAAAATTAAACGTTACCATCTCCAACATATGGCAGAATGTAAAATCCTATTAAGTAGTGATTGTCTAACGTGCGATAAATCTGGGATGTACTGAGCTTACCCATCTGCACGCAAACAGGCACATCTTTTTTGGATGATTTATAATAAATAGCAAGATCAACCCAGGCAACTCCTTGGGTTTCTTCATCGGCTTCAATACTATTAACTTTGATTTTAAACATCTTTTGGTCATCAAACAGATTTTTGCCTGTTTCCAGAAATATTTTTTGTACCTTACCTGTAAAGGTATCAACCACCGCCAAAGACACAAACCCCTGAAAATCAGAGGCATGTAATTTAAAAAACAAAAATAAACAGAAAAGAATTCGTTGCAAAATTTATGTTTCCAAGTAATATTAAGCAGCATTATTTTTAAGTTTGGGCCACATTCAAGTTCGAAGTGCAACACGGTGTAAATTTTCATTAAAGGCCTCAAGAGGAGTTAACCATCCCAAAGATTTTCTGGGTGTTGTATTGTAATTTTCCATGACTTCATCAAATTCCTCTTGTTTCATATTTTTCACATCT
>CAMASM010000063.1 GCA_945860985.1 Candidatus Finniella inopinata | reverse complement strand
GTTAGATACAATTGAGACCACATACTGCTTGGACTTTTTACAAAGTCTGCAGTTACGACTTAGGTAACTTGTGGATTACTGTTTGCACAGGAATAACAAAGATTACCAAGCGTTGCCACTTTGATAATGTGCGATCAAACACATTACCCCGGGCCCTCTCTTTCGTGACTATGCCTAATCACAAATGAGTCTTCCACTACTTGCACATTTTGTGATGTTAACCCCTTCACAAAACGTACATTGGGTACCAGTGTTCCTAATGCAGACATGTTGGGGAAACATGATTTGCCTGCTTGATGGAACACCGTAACTTACACGGTGCGGTGTGTTCTCTTTTATTTTAGTTTCAATTCTGCTAAGCATTTGATCATGCGCAAAATCAAAAATCTAGCAGGAGCCAATTTAAAGAACTTCTTGTAAGGGGTGGCCTCTAAGCAATTCTTTGATGGAACCATCTGCAGTTGGTTTCTTGGCTCCCTTTAAAATTATCATAATGTTTCATGAATTTGCAAAAATTAATATGTCCCATGTAATTTTATTAAAATTTTATGGGTGTGATTTGAGCAGTCCCTTGCTGATCCTGGTTTAAGTAATGATCTTACTTTAGTTTAGAACACTAAAAAAAACTATAGTTACTCTCCCTAGCCAATCTGACTCTCAAAATTTAGAAGAAACTTACAACACTTACCTTACTCTTGCTCAATTAAACTACGAGACTTATTTTGGTCCACAAGACCATGATCAAGTTGTAGAGTTTTTTCGCACCTATGGCATTGCAACCACAAAGGGGGAAAAAGCTGTATTAGAAAATTGTTTCCGTAGAATACTTGAAGAAAACGCTAAGAAAATGCGGATGATAAAACCTTATTTAGTATTTTTGCTTACTCCAATCGTAACTGATGGCCCTGCGAGCATTATTTTAGCTTATCATGCATAATATGATATTTGCCTAAGAAGCTGATATTAACGTAAATTCTGTAGAGCTCTGTAATACTTTTTTAAATCCGTCTTCTTCATAAATTGAAAAGACAGCTATCGGAATTTGATTTTCCTGGGCAAGTGCTATGGATGTAGCATCCATAACTTTTAATTGCCTTAACTTTACTTCTTGATAAGTTAGATTAGGTAAAAATTTAGCATCGCTGTTTTGCTTTGGATCACTACAGTAAACACCTTTGACTTTTGTGGCCTTTAAAATCAAGTCACATTGCATTTCAGAAGCACGCAACACTGCGGCAGTATCTGTTGTAAAATAGGGGTTTCCTGTGCCACCCGCAAAAATAACCACTCTTCCATTTTTTAAATGACTCGTGGCACGGTGGCAAGCATAAGGTTCGCATATTGTAGGCATTGGAATGGCCGACATCAATCGCGTTGGCACTCCGGCATTTGTTAAGGCATTTTGTAAAGCAATACCATTTATTACAGTTGCTAACATCCCCATTGAATCGGCCATACAACGGTCAATTTTATGTTGTGCCATACCGCTAACACCACGGTAAATGTTACCGCCACCAACAACAAGACAAATATCAATATTTAGATTTCTAACAGAAACAATATCAGCTACAAGCTTTTGTAGCATATCATAGGAAATTCCGTGCCTATCATTTTGTAAAGGATCAGGAGAAGCCAAGGCCTCTCCCGATAATTTTAGTAATACCCGCTGATAGCCGGGCACTGCTTAACCTGCAATCTTTGCTTGTGCTTGTACTTCTGCAGCAAAGTCTGATTCTTGCTTTTCAATGCCTTCACCTAGTGCAAAACGCGCAAAAGCTTTTAATGCAACTGGAGTACCAATTTCTTTAGCAAAGTTTTCAACAACATCAGCAATACGCGTTTTACCATCCATTACAAAGACTTGCTCTAGCAACACAACTTCTTCGTAGAATTTGCGCACCCGCCCTTCTACCATTTTTTGAATTACCTCTTCAGGACGACCTGAAGCACGAGCTTGATCAACCAAAACGGCACGTTCGCGCTCTAAAGCAGCCGGATCAAGTGATGAAATATCCAATGACTGTGGACCAACTGCAGCAATATGCATCGCAATCTTCTTACCAAAATCTTGCAACTTAGCTGCATCACCAGTTGATTCAAGCGCAACCAAAACACCAATACGACCAAGGCCTGGTACGGCAGCGTTATGAATATAAGTAGCAACCACGCCTTTTGAAACACTCAAACGTTGTACGCGGCGTATACTCATGTTTTCACCGATCACAGCAATTAAGCGAACCATTTCCTCACCAACAGTGGGTGCCTCACCCTTAAATGGTGCTTTAGACAAAGACTCAACGGTAGAATCATTAGCAGCTGCAATTTCGCAAGCCTGGCTAACTAAAGCTTGGAAATGTGGATTACGTGCGATAAAGTCAGTTTCCGCATTAATTTCGACAACTGCAGCTGAAGTGCCGTTAGCAGCAACTCCAACTAAGCCTTCAGCCGCCACGCGCCCTGCTTTTTTAGCAGCGGCCGCTAAACCTTTTTTACGTAGCCAATCTACAGCAGCCTCAATGTCTCCATTATTTTCGGCAAGTGCTTTTTTGCAATCCATCATACCTGCGCCTGATTTTTCGCGCAGTTCTTTTACTAAATTTGGTGAAATATCAACCATGCAATTCTCCTGTTTGTGTAATTTTAAAATTTACGCCATTGCCGCTGGTTTTTCTTCACCAACTTCTTCTACAGAAACTTCAACCGCTAAATCAGCTGCAGCACCAATATCAATACCTGCAGAAATCATGCTTTGTTGTAAACCATCCAAAACGGCCTCTGCCATCAAATCACAGTATAAACGAATCGCACGGGTTGCATCATCATTACCTGGAACTGGGTAGGTGATTAAATCTGGGGTTGAGTTACTATCGATAATGCCAACAATCGGCAAGCCCAAACGGCTAGCTTCTTGAACTGCGATAGCTTCTTTATTCGTATCAAGAATAAATAGCATATCTGGCAAACCACCCATGTCAGCAATACCACCAATAGCTAATTCAAGCTTATCGTGTTCACGCTGTAATTTTAAAACTTCTTTCTTAGTCATACGGCCAGGATTTTGCAAATCTTCACGCATTTGCTTTAGGCTTTTAATTGACTGGTTTACTGTCTTCCAGTTAGTTAAAAGACCACCCAACCAGCGATGGTTAATATAGTACTGACCACAACGATTTGCGGCCTCTTTAACGATGTCAGAACCTTGAACTTTCGTACCAACAAAAAGTACGCGCCCACCTGATTTAACAATTTCACGCGCCACTTCAAGGGCACGGTAAAGCATAGGCACAGTTTGTTGTAAGTCGAGAACATGTACGCCACTGCGTTCACCAAAAATATATGGTGCCATTTTAGGGTTCCAGCGACGTGTATTATGTCCGTAGTGTACTCCAGCCTCGAGAAGCTGACGCATTGTAAAAGTTGGCATAGCCATTTGTAGTCTCCTTTGTTTCCGATTAAACCTCGTCAGACCGATACATCATCGGGGGGCAAAGTGCCCAAAGCCTGACTGTGATATAAAGCCGATTATATACATATTCTTATTTTTTTCAAACCAAAAACTACAAATCAATTACACCAATTTGCGACTTCACTAAGAATTAGCAAATAAAATATCTATGGTTTAACTTACTTAAAGTTACCATATTCTAATGCAGTAACTCACTAAATTTAGATTATATAGAGTTCTTTAATATTTCATGGTAAACCAAAAAGCCTTACTATTGGCGCGCAGTCGCTTAAGTGATTACTTATACACCCCCACACATTGTGTTTCATACTGAAATGGATTATGTCTTAGGTGTGTATCGTAGTAGTTATAGTTTTTAAACTGCACGCACATGGATTTATGATAGATTTATAAATTTAGGTATTTACAAAAATTTAAGGAAAACTATATGGATTTCTCTTTCAATGCTATTCTTCCAGCAATTCTTGGTTTTTTTTCAGGAATGATAGCACCAATTATTGTAGAAAAATGGAAAGGTAAAAAAGCGGAAGAACGAAAAGTTATGTCAACCGAAAACGAGATGATAATTTTACAAAACTCTTTTAAAAGTCTTGCTGCAGACCTAGAAAAGCGATTATCAGTTACAGAAGAAAGGCTAAGATCTTTAGAACTTAACATTTCCCATAATAATGCCGTCTTAAAAGTTAAATTGCCAGATGCCCCATTGGAAGAGGGGAATGCGTCAACCGGTACTCAAGGTTGACCTCTATTTTCGGATCTTTAGGATTTTCAGGAAATTAAAATCTAGACTGCGCGATGGTATCAAGGAACAAATCTGGTTATATACAGTTCCTTAGTTTTTTCAAAATCAAATTTTTAAACATCCAGAAATCCTCATTACTACTACCCGAAATAATACAGTTAACTAAATTTTAACTAATAAATTTTTACCATGTATCTATACAGTTTATTTAAAGGTTATTTTATGAGGTTACTAAATTTTTTGCTAGCTACGGTAACAATTACTTCAACAGTTTTTGCAGCTGATCAGAACTGCCTTGATGCCTTTGACAGCTCTAATCCAACAACTGCTGTAACCACGCAATCTATATTTAAGCCGTACGCTGATAAAGATTTTTATTCAAGTTTTTCGAGCTTATTACCTCACCCAACGTATGTAGAGTATCCACCAAGAAGAGAAAAGATTAACTTACATCAATTGTTTTCGTCAGACACTGGACATCCAGATGTTGATCAAAAAGCATTTAATTTGAGTAGCATACTACTTGGCGATGAAGAAAAAATAAGAATTTTTCGCACGTTGCCTGAAAGTGTACAAATAAGTGCAGCTATAGATGTTTCAAAACTTGCTTGTAGATTTAGCGTTAACGAAGAAGATTTCAAAAAGCGATGTGAGAAGTTGTTATCTGGATCCACTACAAGTCTTTTGCTCGCAGATTATGTTGCTGCAGATGACAGTAAATTTTTTATTCCAAGCGATGAATTAGCTCAAACTCCTGCGCAAACAACAACAGTAGATAGCCAATAAAAAAATGACTGCACCCACAAGGTGCAGCCGCTTAATGTTTAAAAGTGGTATCTAAAGAACCCCACGCTTTTCTTGGTCACGTTCCATAGTTTCAAACAAGGCTGAAAAGTTACCCTCTCCAAAACCTTGGTGCCCTTCTCGTTGAATCAATTCAAAAAAGATTGGACCTACAACGGTTTCGGTAAAAATTTGGAAAAGTATTTCCTTACGATCACCATCAACCTCACCATCCATCAAAATTTTATATTTAGACAAAGTTTCATAGTCTAACTGTAAGGTTGGAAACTTTTCACGCACTACTTCGTAGTAGGTTTCGCTAATATCCAAAAACTTAATACCACATTTCCCAATGTTTGAAACACTTTTTGTAATATCTTTAGTAGTTAATGCAATGTGCTGAATGCCTTCACCATTATATTCCCTTAAATACTCGGCAATTTGTGATGTTTCTTCAGTAGGTTCGTTAATTGGAATACGAATTTTTCCACACGGGCTAGTCATAGCGCGACTTAATAAACCGGTCTTTTGACCTGTAATATGAAAATACCTAATCTCATGAAAGTTAAATATTTTCTCATAAAAACCAGACCATTTATCCAAAGCCCCTTGATAGACATTGTTAGTTAAGTGATCAATCACCCCTAACCCATGCCCTTTTGGATTAACATCCACCCCTGGCAAAAACTCAAAATCGTAATCATAAATAGTTTTAGAATCATAAAGATCCACAAAATAAATCAGGCTTCCACCAACGCCATAAACAGCAGGAATGGTAAGTTCCCCTTGACCAACCTGCCCTTCAAACGGTCTTGCTCCTAGTGATACTGCGCGATCAAAAGCAAAACCAGAATCTTTAACACGAAATGCTACAGCACATGCTGAAGGCCCGTGCAATGTTGCAAACTCTGCAGCAAATGAATTGGGCTGAAGATTAATAATAAAGTTAATCCCCCCTTGGCGATACAAAATTACATTTTTAGAACGATGCTTAGCAACAAGAGAAAAACCCATCGATTTAAATACTTTATCAAGACCTGCACCGCCATTAACACAGGCAAATTCAACAAATTCAAATCCATCCGTTTGCATGGGGTTAGAAAGCTTTGAAGAATTATCCAAAAATTCATTTTTGGCAGCGGATAAAGACATCTAAAATCTCCTACATTTTATGGTAATAAAAACATTGATTAAGGATAGGCGATAACCCCACTTATGCCAAGTGGATTAGTTATCCCACAAAATAAAATGTCAGTAGTCTATAAGCCGGGTTCTGTCCAAGCACTAATGCTTTGGGCGACCATTCCTCTGGGATGGCGATTACTCGCCACCTCGTGCAACCTACCCGAACGAAAAAAGGTTCACAAACAAAACCTGGCAAAAGCCTTTCGTTCCTATTTGGTCTTGCTCCGGATGGGGTTTACCTTGCAAAGCATGTCGCCATGCTCACGGTGAGCTCTTACCTCACCTTTTCACCCTTACCAAACCTTTGCAGGCTGGCGGTATATTTTCTGTGGCACTTTCCCTAAAATGGGCTTTTAGCCCACCCCGCTGGACGTTATCCAGCATCCCATTTGTGTGGAGCCCGGACTTTCCTCTGTAAAAAATACAGCGATCGCCTGACTACTGACGATGGCCATCCTACAATATTAACCAACATTTAGCAAAACAAATGGTTGAGCCACAGATTCAGCAATGGTTTGCAAATATTTTGGTATGGCGGTCAAAATCAAGTTAGATTATTACCAAAAGAATCAACACCATAACAAAAACTCTTTAAAACTAAAGCAATTTTTATGGACGCAGCAGACGCATTTATGATAACTTTCCACATGTATGTATTATTGTCTTTAAAGGAGACTTGTTATTAGCCGTTTTCCTAATGATGGCGTGGTAGGCCGAGATTCGCGAAACCATGAAGGCCCCAGAGTAAACACCGAAATTCATTCTGCCAAAGTTCGTTTGATCGATGAAAAAGGTGAGATGATTGGAGTACTAACCAAATCAGAAGCATTAAAAATGGCACAAGATGTCGGCCTTGATTTGGTAGAAGTTTCTCCAAATGCTGAGCCGCCAGTCTGCAAAATTCTTGATTTCGGTAAATACAAGTACGAGTTACAAAAAAAGAAAGCAGAAGCCAAAAAAAAGCAAACTGTAGTTTTGGTCAAAGAAATACAAATGCGCCCAATGATAGATCCCCACGATTTTGAAATTAAGTGCAAGGCCATTAAACGCTTTTTAGAAGAAGGCAATAAAGTTAAAATTTTGCTACGTTTTCGTGGTCGTGAGTTATCACACCAAGAAATTGGCGTAGAAATTTTAAACAAAGTTCGCAAAATGTTTGAGGATGTGTGCAAAATTGACCACAACCCTAAACTTGAAGGCAAGCAAATGATCATGATAATTAGCCCTAAATAAACAATTGAGGATTTTATGAACACCCTATTAATTATACAAATTTTTATAACTTTAGCTCTTATTGGCGTTATACTGCTACAACGCAGTGAAGGCGGTGGTTTGGGGATGGGCGGCGGTAATAGCAGCTCTAGCATGTTTACGGCACGCGGATCAGCCAACTTATTGACCAGGGTTACAGGTGTGTTAGCAGCATTGTTTATGGGCAACTGTTTACTAATGACTGTTCTTAATAGCCAAGCTATTAAAAACCAAACGAAGATTGTTAGCTCAACTCCAAGCAAACAATAGGCCATGGCCAAGTTTATTTTTACAACCGGGGGAGTTAGCTCATCCCTAGGGAAGGGTTTGGCATGCGCAGCCTTGGGTGCCATATTACAAACACGTGGATTGAAAGTACGATTGCGTAAACTTGACCCATACCTAAATGTTGACCCTGGAACCATGAATCCCTACCAACATGGGGAAGTTTTTGTAACTAGCGATGGTGCTGAAGCTGACCTAGATTTAGGTCACTATGAACGTTTTACCAATCAAGATGCGACTCAATTTGACAGCGTAACTTCTGGAAAAATCTATTCTGCTGTAATTGCAAAAGAACGAAAAGGCGATTATTTAGGCGCAACCGTACAGGTTATTCCCCATATTACCGACGCCATAAAAGAATTTATTAAAAATGGCAGCGAAGATGTTGATATTATCATTTGCGAAGTTGGTGGCACGGTTGGAGATATTGAAGCGCTACCTTTTTTTGAAGCAATCCGCCAATTACGCAATGAACTAGGCAACAAAAATAGCTTACTTATGCATGTAACACTGCTACCTTACCTAGCTGCAGCTGGTGAACTTAAAACTAAGCCAACTCAACATTCGGTTCAAGCTTTACAAACTTTGGGGCTACGCCCAGATATTTTGCTATGTCGCAGTGAACACGAAATTCCAGAAGATGCAAAACAAAAACTTGCACTATTTTGTAACGTCAATTCTGAAAACGTAATCCGCGCACAAGACGCTGGAAATATTTATGAAATTCCGTTGATTTATCACAATGAAGGCCTAGATGCAGCTGTCGCTAAAGCTTTTGACATAGTGACCGAACCAAAATTAAAACCTTGGGAAGAACTAATTAACAAGCTGAACTCACCAAGGGCAAAAATAAGAATTGGCATTGTTGGAAAATATGTTCAATTAAAAGATGCTTATAAGTCACTAGACCAAGCAATCACCCATGCAGGAATTGCCGAACAAGTTGAAGTTGAAAAACTATGGATCGATGCTGAAGACGAAGGTTTGCTAGCAAAAATTCAAAGTGTTGACGGCATTATTATTCCAGGTGGTTTTGGAGAACGTGGAATAGAAGGCAAAATCCAAACAATTAATTATGCCCGCAAAAAT
This sequence comes from Candidatus Finniella inopinata, assembly GCA_945860985.1. Taxonomy (GTDB): domain Bacteria; phylum Pseudomonadota; class Alphaproteobacteria; order Paracaedibacterales; family CAITNM01; genus CAITNM01. The sequence continues at coordinate 934 of CAMASM010000063.1, read as the reverse complement.
AATGTTCCAATGCTAGGCATCTGCCTTGGTATGCAATTAAGTGTTATTGAAGGTTGCCGTAACGTACTTGGAAAAAAAGATGCCTCCAGTACTGAATTTGGCCCTACAAATACCCCTGTGGTGGCTTTGATGACCGAATGGATGAGCGGTGAACAAAAGGAAATTCGCGGAGTATCGGATGATATGGGAGGCACCATGCGTCTTGGCTCATTTGGTTGCACGCTTAAAGACGGAACTTTGGCATTTAATTTGTATGGGAACACACAAATTTCTGAACGCCACCGCCATCGCTATGAAGTTAACCTACAGTATAAGCAAGCTTTAGAAGATAAAGGCTACGTATTTTCTGGCATGTCACCGGATGGCTTATTACCAGAAATAGTCGAATACCACCCCCATCCCTTTTTCATTGCTAGTCAGTTCCACCCGGAATTAAAGTCTCGGCCATTTAGCCCTCACCCGCTATTTACCGGATTAGTGCGCGCCTGTTTGCCGATGTAAAACTTGCGCAAATGATTTATGTATTTTAGTAATTTATTAACAACATCTGTGGTATAGGGGAAAATGAGAGCAGGCCAATCTCCAGATATTTTTTGCAAGCATCATTTTTTAAAGCCCTTAAAGATGCTATTGGCGAAGCTTATCTGCACTTTAGGATGGTGCCAAGCCGGGTGGCCCACCCTATTAGGGCGGGGGTGGGGGATGGCAACACGTTGGGGAAGCCAGCCATTATCAAGGCTTTCTGGCTCTATCTCTGGCTCACACGCCATTTCATACAAATCAAATATGGTAAATAACTACCAATGAATACCCTATAAAGGAAGTTATATCTTGTTCTGGTGATGCCGTTTTGGTAACGTAAAAACATTAACAAATCTAAGGGGCGTTAATATGCCACAACTTACCAAAGCATGGATTGACAAAAGTGAACCAA
>CAMASM010000062.1 GCA_945860985.1 Candidatus Finniella inopinata | reverse complement strand
GGAAATTTAATGGTGTTCCAAAAGAGAATTTTGAGCTATTTCTTAAGGAATGTGAGTGGAGATTTAATAATCCAAAACCACAATCCCAGATAACCCAATTAAAGCAATGGGTGCGAGGTATTTTAAACTAGTTATCTGGGACAGCCCCTAGATTATTTAATGGTTCGCTTACTTTATAACACCAATCCAAGGGTGACCAATGCAGCGCCGCCATGATGATTTGCGCCTGGGATGAACGACTCTCAACCATGGCAGTGCATCGCACAATGATTGAAGCTGACCTTTCAAGAAAACGCCAAAAAGAGGTGGTCGACAAAATGGCTGCTGCATATATGTTGCAGGGATTTTTGGAAAGCTTAAGGTATTAAAATACAAAGATAACCTTTCTAAATTTATAAGATTGTTTTTTTCTCGTTAAGCATTTATTAACATTTATTGTTTATCATTTAGCTATACCTTTATGTATAGCAGCTCAATATGAAAACAATACATATTTGCTTATTATTGTCATTAATGGTTCATGCAGTCTTAAAAGCCTCAGGTGTTGATCCATCGTTACCACCAGAAGAATCAGTTCTATCTTCAGTGTTATCTGCAATAGCTAAACCTGATCACCCTAGTGACTTTGATGCCTGTTTTCCACCGTTGACTATCAAAAAAGACATTGATGCAAAGCGTACCTTACTTGAGCGCATAAACAGGATGTATGGAGCTCATCTTAGAGATAATCCAGATTTTTATCGTCTAATCACTCCATTAATTAAGATTGAATTAGATTCAACTGTTGAATCTAAATTTGGATATCATATGAGCTTTGTTTGGTCTGATTTCCGCTTGTCATACTTAAAGCTTTGTACAGAAACAATAAGACCGCCTGTTTTTACTTACGATAGTGCTTTAGCAGAATTGGAAAAACCCAATGGCCAAGAAAGATATAATTTTTTCATGACTCGTGCGTCTTTTCCACAGCCTGTTGTTCTTTCAAGAACAGTATGGGCAAATATTTTCACTATCACTGAAGCCCAGTTTCTCACCCTAAACCGTGTCCTTAATTTTTTGGATAAGCATCCTGATTTAAAGGAAACCCATATTCAAAGTGTTTTTGAGTCTACATTTGGGCGTTCTATCTGGGATGAGGCTTATTGGAAAAAATTTATCGCGGCACTTTCATCTGCAATGCGTGGTCCTGCTTGTTTACCAACTTTAGTTGTGAGATAAATTATAGCTAATCTCTTTCAAAATGGGGGTATTTTGTGGATCATCTCCGGAGTTTATCATCGAGCTGACCGGAGACAAAGATGACACTGGAGACGACTTTTTCCTTGTCATTCCCGTGAAAACGGGAATCCATTTTCACACTTATTTTATGTAGATTTGGTTATAATGGTTTTTTTGCAAATCACTTTATGACTTTTAAATGATTTATTAATTAAAAATTAACATTTTTCTGATAACTTTTAATAATACAACTTCATTATTAAATATTTTTATTATGTTGTTAAAACTAAAAAATATTATATTCTTAATTTCGTTAAGTATTAAGTGCTTGGGCTTCGGAAGCACTAGTGGGAGATGTAGAGCAAAAAGCTGAATTGCATGCCACCTCCCCATTATTAATTGTTGATGCCCTTTTAGATGCAGCACCAATATCTTCGCCAAGTGCAAGTATAGATAAATACGCAGATTTAGATACGGTATTTGAGAGGGTGATAGGATTAGGGTATTGGTGTTTAACTAAAGGTCAAATTAATAAGTATTTCGCTCCCGAATTGCACTTGATGTCAACCAAGAAGGGGCATGCAGATCTTTTTGATTGGTTATACATACATGATTATTTTCGCTTTGCAATAGCATTAGAACACAGATTAGAAGATTTTTTTGAAAGAAAAAATTTTTACGTAAAAGATGGAAAATCTAAAAAAATTTACAATAGAGTGTATGAAATGAGTTGGCCTCACCTTTTTGGTCGTCATTTAGTTGGGCTTGATACTAAAGAGGTAAGGGGTGAACTAACTGAGGAGGGGCTAGATTTACTTTTTCCTGTAATAAAAGAAAAAATTAGTTATTTGAAGAATAAATTAATAGCAGCTAAATGGCAAAAAACTCTATATGTCATTTCTCATCCTCGTAAGGGGCCAAGCTTAGAAGAGCTTGTTCGTGTTCGAGATAGCTTATTAGCAATACGTGAAGGAGATAAAAATTTTTGTTTATTGTTTGTCACTATTTCTCAAACCTACGAAGGTAAAGAAAATATTATAGTAAAAGAGGCTAAAGACTTGAACAGCGAATGGGATGGAGCAGACTCTGTAAGGTGGAAGCAAATTTTGGATGAATTCAAATTTACCCCTAATATTTGGGAATAGTTTGCTCGGGCTTAACTCTCAGGGCCGCCTCATGAAAATTCTTTTGTCATCTCGGAACCTAGATGAACAGCGGCTTTGCCGCGCATGTGAGTCCTACACCCAAACAATCTAACCAGATTTTTTAGTCCCCCAGACTACAAAATCTGAGCTTATTTGGGTATAGTATCCGTGATCCATTCTGTAATAGATTCCTGCTCATAAGCTTCACTTAACCAAGCATAGCTTGGTGCTCAGCTAATGTCTGGAATGACATGGTTTTTGCATGAGGTCGCCCTGGTTTAATTCTCAATTTTTTGAGGAAGTATTACCAAAAGGTGATATCTTGCTTTAAATTATGGACTAGATCTAAAGAGACTCCGCAAAACTGTTGCTAAAGATCTACATATGTCTAGATTATAGCTTAGATAGTCATAGTTATCTTGGTGGACCTGTTAAAATTTGATACATTTTAATTGGTTAAATTCAAATAAAATTCTTGGGAAGGATATATCCAATGAAAAAGACTCTATCTTCAGTAGCACTTGCGCTATTGTTAATCGGTTGTGACTGCACAGACACATGCCAAAACGTAGATGCAAGCGCTGCAGCTACTCCAGGAACTCCTGGTCACTTCAAGCTAACAGTGAAAGATCGCGTATTCTTCAATTTCAACGAGTCAAAGCTTTCAGCTGATGCGAAGAAAACATTAGAAGCACAAGCTGGTTGGTTAAAAGTTTACTCTTCAACAACAGCTACCGTTGAAGGTAAGTGTGATGCTCGCGGAACACGTGAGTACAACTTAGCTTTGGGAGCGCGTCGTGCTGAATCTTCTAGAAAAACTCTAGAAAGTCTAGGCATTGATAAGAATCGTTTGAAAACAATTTCTTACGGTAAAGAAAAATTAGAAGCGGTTGGTGAAACTGAAGAGATTCATGCTCTAAACCGTACAGCAATTACAGTTATTAACTAATATTGCTTTCTTGACATTAAAACCCGCAGCTTTTGGTTGCGGGTTTTTTTATACCCTCTATAATGGCTCATATAAAACACTATTAGAAAAAAATTTATGAAAATATCAGCAATTGAAATTCGCATTGGAAATGTAATCCTTCACGAAGGTAAACTGTGGGTTGCTGTTAAAACTGAGCACACTCAACCAGGCAAAGGTGGTGCCTACATGCAGGTAGAATTAAAAAACCTAATTGACGGCACAAAATTGAACGAACGCTTTCGCTCTGCTGAAAACGTTGAGCGTGTTCACCTTGATCAAATGCCATTTCAATACTTATATGCCGATGGTGATGACCTGGTGTTTATGGATCAAAATACATTTGACCAAATGAATGTCTCTAAAAATTTTGTAGGAGATGCGGCAGCATACTTACAGGACAACATGATAGTAGAATTGTGTATGTATGAAGGTACTCCTATTTCTGTAAAGCTACCTGATACAGTAACCCTAGCAATTGCCGAAGCCGATCCAGTAGTTAAGGGGCAAACCGCCACATCTTCATTTAAACCAGCGATACTTGAAAATGGTGTTAAGATCATGGTTCCGCCCCATATTGAATCTGGCACCAGAGTGGTAGTACGCACAGCTGATGGAACCTACGTAGAACGTGCGAAAGATTAGCTATGGTAAGATCTTCTCAAACCCCAAAATCAGCCCTAATTAACGTTATGTCCCAGGCAGTTTACAAAGCTGCTAGGGGAATAGTGCGCGATTTTGGCGAGTTAAGCCATTTGCAAATTACTCGTAAATCAATAGGTGACTTTGTAAGCTCTGCTGATAAACGTTCTGAACAAATACTTATTGATGAATTACGCAAAGTACGTCCAGCTTTTGGCTTTTTATGCGAAGAAGCTGGGGAAATTTCAGGAAGAGATGAGCGCCACCGTTGGATTATCGACCCCCTAGATGGCACTACCAATTTCTTACACAGCAACCCACACTTTGCGATTAACTTAGCTTTAGAATTTGATAATGAGATTATCGCAGGTGTTACCTATCATCCAATATTAGATGAACTATTTTGGGCAGAAAAAGGCAAGGGGGCATTTTGTAACCAAAAACGCTTACGGGTTTCAGGCAGACGTGATTTAGAATCATTGCTAATTTGCTGTACTCATGACCACCCAGCTGTAGAAAAAATCAAGGGTAAGATTTCAGGATTACGTTACACAGGAGCTGGTGCTCTTGATCTAGCATACGTTGCTGCAGGACGTTTTGATGTATGCTTTTTAGAGGGTTTAAAACCATGGGACATGGCAGCAGGAGTACTTCTAGTGCGTGAAGCTGGTGGAGTTATCACCAACACAGACGGAAAACCTCTGGATATATATGTAGAATCTGTATTGTGCGCTAATGAATTCTTGCATAAAGATTTTCTACCGTTGGTAAAATAATAATAAATACCTGAATTTTTAGATGGTACAGGTAAATCCGCAAAATTCAATTTTCCCAGGGGCATAACTAGCGGTGTTCCCTGTCTCTATTCCCAGGTACTTAATAACCAATGAATTCGTAAGTTTACTATAGCAACCCGCTAGCAGAGTCTAATCAAAAATGCCTATACTTAAAGCAGGCCTATTGTTGGACTTTGTTATGTTAATTGATTATCTGCCATCGTTTGTAACGTTAACAGTCATCCAGATGCTGGGTGTTATGAGCCCAGGACCAGATTTTGCCGTAGTTATGCGCAATAGTTTAATCTACACCCGCAAAATTGGGGTTTTAACAGCTATAGGAGTAGCACTTGGAACGCTAGTGCATCTTTCTTATATTTTGCTAGGAGTTGGGGTTGTCATTACAAAAACCGCCTGGTTATTTTATTTATTTAAGTATTGCGGTGCAGCATATCTTATGTACATAGGTATAAAGGGATTGCTTGTTAAAAAGCATACCCAAAAAACTGCCAATAATCACAAACATAAACAAATAATATCTTCTTTTGCAGCATTACGTACCGGATTTTTTACCAATGCGGTAAATCCTAAAGCTATGCTTTTCTTTTTAAGTTTGCTTTCAGCTTTTATTACCCCGTCAAAGCCTAATGTAGTTATTGCCGTTTATGGTGGCATAATTATTAGTACTACCTTAATTTGGTTTACGTGTGTAGCGGTTTGTTTTTCAAACAAAAAGCTACGATCTTTTTTTGATGATTATAAGCACATAGTCGAGCGAGTAACAGGCGGGCTTTTAATACTTTTGGGGGTAAAGATATTGTTTACTAATTTGGGTTCATAAGCCCTGGGGCATAAGTATCTACACATCTTTTGAATGAATGATTTATGCACAAAAGCTATAGATACAGCTGAACTTCCGTCTTCGCGAACCCACGTAGTGGGTGCGGCGATCCAGTGATTAACTTCATATTGATTAGTTTAACTGGGCTGCCACGTCCCCCAGCCTTCGCTGGCGTCCTCGCAGAGACGGGCTTTGGCCTGCTTAAACAGTTTAACTAGGCTGAAAGGTAAATAAGAGATGTGTAGATACTTATGGCCACAAGATGATGACAATCTTAGACTTAAAGCAATGTGCAAGTTTTAACCTCCACAACGATAACCGACGTCCCGCGGCCTAGACCGCGGGATTAAATAGGGTAGGGCCAGGTATACCCCATGAAAACACTGTGTCATCCAAGCTTCCCTCCGGCTGAAACACCGGAGGTGCTGGTGGAATTAAACTTCAGAGTTGCTATCAGACATCTTTTTTCTGTTCATCTTCACTTTTTTTTGCAGTAGCTTCTTTTAATAACTCCTCTGATAAATCTTCTGCCCTTACTATCGCTCCTGGTGCTGGTAACATTCCTGCAGTTGAGCAACACTTTGGAGACATAGTTGCAGCCACTGTAGTTATCACTCTTGGTAAATGAATTGCATAGCCTCCCCGTGAGAATACGTTTGGATTAGCCACATATTCTTCAGGTAGGTAGCCAAAGCCTCTATTTCCCCATGAAGACCCCCAAGAGTTTATGAATTTAAAATAACTTCTACTCGGATCAGCTCCATTGTAATTACCGTAACCAACTATTACCACGCCATGCCCGCCCGTTGCTGAAAACCTAGATATATCTGGCATAGGAATAAAACCGTTGCAGTTATAGTCATAGCTGTGGTCAAGTGCAAAACCATATAAAATTGGCGTATTTTTGCTTAATATTGCTCTGCATTCTTTAACCAGTTCTTGTTTTTGCCCAGGACTCAGCCATCCAAGTTTTGCATACTTTGAAAATATGTCAGTGTATTGCACGTATTTAGAAACGTACTGATAGGGGGTTTTACTTTCACTGCCACTCGTAAGTTCTTTGCATGTGTTTAGCCCGCAAAAACTTGGGTCATATGCAAATCTATAGCTTTCTGGCGAAGGCTGTCTGGTAAATTTTCTTATGTCATATTCCCAACCTTTGTAATCAAAAATATTAGTAGGTTTTGCGGGATTGTCGACAAAAACTTCTGGACAACAACCATATTTATCAACAGCTAAAATTGTTCCAGCAATGGATGCTCCAGAATCTGTTTCTGTTGAATTTGTCTTCCAAGCAGCTCCTTCTAAGAAGCGCGTGTTATAGTAAATATAAAGCCTTGATGGATCTAACCGCTCAGGGTTTGTTAAGAAATTGCTGGGATCACGGCTATTGCGTATTGACAAATATCTTATACAAAATGCCATAGCGTTTGCTGCGCAAGCGCCTAAGTTACATTGGCAATATATAAGTTCCTTCGGCCAAGCGGCAATGGCAGAAAGCTCAGTTATTTGTGGAGTTTCTTGTGCTAATGTGCGTGTCCGCATGCTGGGTGAGTCCAAGCTTGCAAACATTAATTCTTTAAATCTGATCAAATTATCTGTTTCGTGTATAGCGCCATCTGGTGCACTAATACACCCAGTTCTTCTAAATCCGCAGTGAGAGTCTGGCGTTGTATCTGTTGGAATTACAGACGCGCTTTCAAGTTTTAAGAAAATTACCAATAGAATTATAAATAATCGTTGTACATACATATAGTTTCCCAAATATAACAAGACGACTAAGTTTATGATAATTCAAAGATATTAAAATGTAGTTAACAATAATTAAATTTTTATTAATTAATATTTAGAAAATTAACTTGAAACAAATAAATTGATAGCTATAAATAAATAATATAAGTCATATTAATAATATTAGACATTCTGGTAATTTTTAAAGAAGAATTCAATGTATTTAAAATTTTAATTATTATGATAATTATTAAAGCATCTTTCTTAAGTGCTGTAGCAATTCCAGATGAATCCTTAAGACGGGGAAATGTTTGTGGAAAAAGGTACAATACTGGTGCTACCTTTGCTACGGAAAAAGACGCTGAAGAAGCAATGGCTCGTGGAAGTTTTGATGTGCGGAATCCGTTTGTTGGCAACGCGTGTGGGTTAACCTATAGCACCAAAGAAACCAGTTCATCCACTATCCTAACCCAAGCGACTATTACCCGAGTTGCTCCATGTGTTTTCTTGTGCTGCAGACATACAGCCCTTAGTTTACAGTACGCGATGAGATGTTTAGAAAAAAATTATCTAAAAATATATGTGCAGCTAGATTGTGATACACAACTTGAAGTAACTAAACCTATTATAGTTACCCATACAAGTGCTGACCTTGCATTAATGAAATTAGAAATTGATGATAAATTATTTACTGTACGTAGTTTACCGCCGATTACAGAACCTTTAGATGACAACACAGAAGCTAACGGTTTCGTTGTTTCTTATAGTGACGTATCTGTAATCGGAAACTATAAAAGATTAGCAGCAATGCGTCGCACCTTATCTATTCACCGGTTTAAAAGTAGTGCTCAAACATCGGTATCTACATTAGATGGAAAAATTACAGAATGCCTAGCAACGGAAATAGCAGGAATTTGTGCCAAAAACCCTATCAACAAGCAAAGATTAGTTTCTATTACAAAAGAAACTGAAATTGAATTTCCTGCAACTGATAAAATGGCATCTTTACGATTAATGTCAGTATTGCACGAAGGCTGCTCTGGTGCCCCACTTATAATAAAAATTGACGGTAAATTTGTTATCCTTGGTATTCACACAAACGGCGGAATCATTGCTAAAAATTTTGGTAATTTTTCAGGAGATAAAACTTGTGAATCAGGAAATGTCATTTATGTTAATAATTTTCTTAATCTTACTCCTTATAGCGAGTGGATAGATGAAGCTGTCAAGAGACTGTGAGGAGGTGGGTAATTGGGCGGTTGGCCTATCCGTATTTTTAATCCCAAATAATTAAAAATAAAGCCATTAACTTTTCATTAACAAATATTTCCTACTCTTAACAATGAAGGTTGTTTCCCATCTTTATAAAAGGAGTAATTTAATGAAGAATTTAATGCTTTTTATAGCTATAACCGTAGCTTTTAGTACCGATATATTTACATGTGAAGATTTAGTATGTGGTTTGCTTGGTGAAGAGCTACCAGCTAAAACATCTAAGCTATCTGGGTTAGGAGCTGCAGGTCTTAGTGGCAGTGCCATGTTTGCTTCAAGTGAATTGTCAAGTGAAGATTTAGTATGTGGTTTGCTTGGTGAAGAGCCCTCAGCTAAACCATCTAAACCATGCAAATCTGGAGCGATGCTTGATATTAATGTAAACATTGACGCTAGCATGCTTAGTGAAGATTGGATTAGGCGTCTTACATCTCAAAAAGGTGCATTAGGACAACTTATTAGCATTACTATAAATATAGATGGTTTAGATATTTGTTTGCCTAAGGAATGTATCTCAGTAAAGGTTCCTGCTCCGGTAAGTGAACCAACAAAAGTAGTAGCTAGTTCAAGTAAAGAGTCTGCTTTATTTAAAGAGTCTGATTCATTTCATACCTGCTCTGGTGTTAAGTTTCCTCCGCTTGAAGAACCCAAGTCCATTGCACAAGGGATATTTGATCAATTGCGCAAAACTAAAGATAGACAAGTTGCCATGGTTGCTTTAAACAAAGCCTCATGTAATGCTCTAGATGCATTGTATGAACTTGGCGTTGATACAGAACTCAAAGGTCTGGGGCTGCTGCTAACTAATACAGAAAAAGGAGATACCGCCTCTAAGCTAAAAGCTCTACAAAAGTTGCTTGATACTGGGTTAGAGTTTTTGGGAGATGTAGTATATCCAAAAGGTTGTGAGGCCCAGCAGAAACCAAAATGTGTGCTAAGGTCACTGTTCAGAGGAAATAGAGGAGGACGGAGTGTACTACTTTGTCCACTTAGCATGCCTAAAAAATAGCCTTTGTAATAGTGGCTATTAAAGAAACTGACAGTGATAGTTTTCCTCCTCCTCGGGCTTGACCCGAGGATCAACCGGAGGATCTGGTGAATCACACCCATAAAATTTTAATAAAATTACATGGGACATATTAATTTTTGCAAGTTCATGACACATTATGATAATTTTAAAGGGAGCCAAATAGAAGAAGCAGCGCAAAATGATCTTCTAGAGAGCTTGTAAAACTGGATCATTACACCCAACTTACGTTGGGTTCATGATGACAGAAAACCGGTAAATCTGCGTCATTGCGAACAAGCGTAGCTTGTGTGG
>CAMASM010000061.1 GCA_945860985.1 Candidatus Finniella inopinata | reverse complement strand
GATTGAGGACTTCGATTGCCAAAGCTTCGCTATTTTCACTCTTTCCTCATAAGATAAGTGGTGATATTTTTCCAAATGCAACTCCATTTTTTTGTTTGTATTTCAACTAACATCTTATGGTGTTGCACTTCATTTTAGAACAGGCGGTAGGTATGCTGAGTTTAAGTAGAAAAATTGGTGAATCAATAATCATTAATGACGATGTGATTTGTACTGTTTTAGAAATCAATGGAAGAATTGTTAGGCTGGGGTTTGAGTATCCAGACACAGCATCGGTTTATCGCCAAGAACTTTATGTACGCATTAAAGAAGAAAACAAAAAATCTAACCAAAATGTTATAGAAGTTAGCGAAGCTATACATAGCCTACCCAAAAGGCGTGTTGGGGAAAAATAGGTTTATAATACAGCTATTGCTTCACGAACGTGAACTACATAGGCCGTATTTCACAATCAAATTCAGAATAGATAAAATAGGTTCAGCAACCCCCCAAGTTATAGAAAATACAGCCATTATAAATTTTTCAGATTCTATAAAAAGAGTTAACAAAATGAGCTTTAGCGTATCACTATCGAAATTTTTTAAGATTCCATTTTTTGATTTATAGTCTTCATTGCAAATTCTACAATCACAATCGCAGTCCATTCTAGACATTTTTTGACGTGTAGATGCGTCATCTTCCGATTGTTCCAATACTTTGTAAGCAGCAGAGCGTCTGATTTGTTGTTCTTGAGTCGGGTCTTGCTCACAAGCACACTCTAATTTCAAAGCAACCACTAACGACAACATAATCAGTAATTTCTTAACCAACATATATTCTCCGAATCACAATTAATATGTAATTTCACAAGAATACAACTTAATTATTAATAAATAATGAATTTTACTAATATTTTTAGTAAAATTTTAATATTAACCAACTTTAATTATGCAAATATATAGCTACAATGACTTAAGACTATTCTCAAGTGCTGCTTGAATTTTACTAACAGCTTTAGAGTCTGTCCCCCCAGCTTGAGCCATATCAGGCCGGCCACCGCCACCTTGCCCCCCAACTGTAAGCGCTGCTATTTTTGCTAAATCAACTGCACTAATTTTTGAAGTCAAATCATTTGTTACAGCAACTACTAGTGATACTTTATCTTCATACGCACTAGTTACGACAACGATTCCAGATTTAAGATTTTTCTTTAAATCGTCGGCAATGCCTTTTAGATCCTTAGCAGGAATATCATTAAGGTGTTTAAAAATTGCATCAATACCAGAAATAGTTGTTATTTCCTTGCTTCCAGAACCACCCAATGCAGCTTGTCTCTTAGTTTCTACCAATTGCTTTTGCAGGTCATGAATAGTTTTTCGTAAATTTTCTTGATCTATACCATAAGCCTCTTGCTGCTCATACATACGCTCTATAATACTTAAACCAGAAATTGCCTCAATACGGCGCACTCCAGCAGCCACACTAGATTCATTAACGATCTTAATTAAACCAATGTCACCCGTGCGTTCTACATGGGTGCCACCACAAAGCTCTACCGAAAAATCACCGAGTCGAAGCACACGCACAATGTCCCCATATTTTTCACCAAATAATGCCATTGCCCCTTCTCCAATTGCAGCTTCAGGTGTCATTAATTTAGTATGCGCCACATGATTAGCTAAAATTTCTTGGTTAGTCAGTGCTTCTATTTTTCTTAATTGTTCTGGTGTTACTGCAACAGAGTGAGTAAAGTCAAAACGCAAGCGATTGGCCCCAACCAATGACCCCTTCTGGCTAACATGATCACCCAAAATTTTACGTAAACTAGCGTGCAAAAGGTGAGTTGCTGAATGGTTAGCAGCCACTTGTGCACGAACTTTGTGATTAACTTTTAAGCGTACATCTGAACCAGTGTTTAATTCTCCTCGCTTTATATTGATTTTATGCGCATGTAAAGAACCAATCATTTTTTGACAATCAATTACTTCAAAAATCCCATCGTCATTTTCCATTAAACCAACGTCACCAACTTGCCCACCAGATTCTGCGTAAAAAGGCGTTTGATTACACAAAACCCAAGCCCCATCAATAGCTTTATCTAATAATTCCCCATCTTTAATAATAGCTAATACCTTTGCCTCAGATATCAGGCTTTTATAGCCTAAAAATTCTGTAGCGCCATATTCTTCCTTCAATTCAAACCAAATTTTTTCAAAGGCAGCAGCCCCTGATCCTGTCCAAGAAGCGCGTGCCAACTGCTTTTGCTTTTCCATAGAAGAATTAAATACCGCAACATCAACACTACGATTTTCTGCACGCAAAACATCTTGAGTAAGGTCCAAAGGAAATCCATAAGTGTCATACAACTTAAAAGCAACGTCTCCTGGAAAAATTTGATCACTTTTCAAATTAGCTGTTTCCTCTTTTAAAAGCTTCAAGCCACGACCAAGTGTCTGGCGAAACTTTTCTTCTTCATGAAAAAGGGTTTGAGTAATCAATGTTTCAGCACGCTGTAGCTCTGGATATGCATCCCCCATCAAATTAATAAGGCTTGGTACCAAACAATGCATCAAAGGATCTTTTGTCCCAAGCAAATGAGCATGACGCATAGCTCGCCGCATAATTCGCCTTAAAACATAACCACGACCTTCGTTAGACGGCAAAACTCCATCTGCAATTAAAAAACTCGTAGCACGCAAATGGTCAGCAATAACATTATGGGATTGTTCCATACCGCTATTACCGCTCATGTCTTTAGAAGCTTTGATAAGATTTTTGAATAAATCAATTTCGTAATTACTATGAACACCTTGCAAAAGAGCAGCAATACGTTCCAACCCCATACCCGTATCAACTGAAGGCTTTGGCAAGTTAGTACGCGTACCATCAGCCAGTTGCTCATACTGCATAAATACTAGGTTCCAAATTTCAATAAAACGGTCACCATCCTGATCAGCAGAACCCGGTGGACCACCAGCTATATGATCCCCATGGTCATAAAATATTTCCGTGCAAGGACCACAAGGCCCTGTATCTCCCATACTCCAAAAATTATCAGATGTCGCAATTTTGATAATTTTATCGTCGGAAAATCCAGTAACCTTTTTCCAAATGCTAGCTGCATCATTATCATCCGCATAAACCGTTACCAATAGTTTATTGGGGTTTATATCAAAATCTTTGGTAATTAGGTTCCACGCCAGCACAATAGCCCGCTCCTTGAAATAATCACCAAATGAAAAATTTCCAAGCATTTCAAAAAAGGTATGATGACGTGCTGTATAACCCACGTTATCCAAATCATTGTGCTTTCCGCCAGCACGCAAACATTTTTGAGAAGATGCCGCCGTCTTATAATGACGTTTTTCTTTACCTGTAAATAAATCTTTAAATGGCACCATCCCTGCAGATGTAAACATCAGCGTAGGATCATTTTGAGGAACTAAGCTACTAGAAGTAACAATTTCATGACCATTAGACTTGAAATAATCCAAAAAAGTGGAACGAATCGATTGTAGGGATCTATTTGTCATTGCAGTCAATTTTTCTAAACACACGCTAAAAAGCTTAGCATATCTTTCTAGTTAATTGGAATGCGCAGACTTGAATTTGGCTGGGGTACTAGGATTCGAACCTAGGGATGCCGGTACCAAAAACCGGTGCCTTACCGCTTGGCTATACCCCATCAGTTTATCAAAGATAACAGAACCAGGTTAAAAATCAAGGTGTTTGGCAAAAATTGTTAAGAGTTGTGTGTTTAACTTCAGACTCAATTAACAAACATAAAAAATTAATTTATGGCAAAAATTATCGCTGGAAGCGCCAGTTCACAATTAGTCAATAATCTTTGCAAAAATTTGGATATACCCAAAATTGATACCTTTATAGAACGTTATCAAGATCAAGAGCTTCGTGTGCAACTTTCTGAAGGTGCCTACAATGAAGATGTGATTATTGTACAATCAACTTCAAAGCCTGCAAACGACCACCTAATGGAATTGTTTCTTTTAGTAGATGCAGCAAAACGTTCCGGAGCACGCCAAGTAATAGCTGTCGTTCCATATTTTGGTTATAGCAGGCAAGATCGACCATCCTATGCATACGGACCAATTTCAGCGAGATTAGTAGCAAGTCTACTTGAAGCCTCAAAAGTTGATCATTTAATAACTATAGATTTGCATTCTCCTCAAATAGAAGGTTTTTTCAAAATTAACGTACAAAATATTGAAACCACCAATTTGTTTGATAATTTATTAAAAGATAAACCTAATTTAACCATAGTTTCACCTGATATTGGTGGATTGATTCGCGCTCGTAAATTAAGTGGTTCGTTAAACGCAAATCTTGCGGTCATTAGTAAAATTCGCAAAAATCACAATACATGCGAAATGGATGGAATCATGGGTGATATGAAGGGAACTCACTGCGTGCTGGTTGATGACATCGTAGATACAGGTAATACTTTATGCCAAGCTGCTGAATTACTAATAAAAAATGGTGCGCTTTCTGTTGAAGCATTTGTAACCCATGCAGTACTTTCTGAACAAGCCCTAAATAATATTTCCAATTCAGCAATTGATAAAATGGTTGTCACTAATAGTATCAACCAATCCAATTTAGGGCCAAAATTCAAGGTAATTGATATTGCACCATTGCTAGCTGAGAATCTAAAAAAATTCAGCAACCCAAAATAAAAACTTAAAAAAACGATGGGCATTTTTAATTTTGATTTATGATGAATTCATAAAACAAAGTTGGAAAAATTTATGGCTCCCCAAAAAACTGAAAAGACTGCAAAGTTTGAAAGAAAATTAAGCCGTATCAATCACCATTTAATTCTAACCGCCATCAAAAACAAAAAATATACCCAAGCTTTAAGGGCAATCGAAATTAGTTTTAAGCTAGACAAACAAAAACCCAGCATTCCAACCACACCTAAAGATACACCAGAAATGCCATTAGATCTTATCCAAAAAAGAATCAATGAATTAGAAACTATTGGCATTAACAAAGGTTGGCTTAATGACCCATAGTAGGTTTTATAACCTTTTTTTTGTAATCTCGTTTTAATGCATCGTGGATATTTCTAGAACTAAAAAAACACTTCCTTTGAAAAGAATCGCTTAAGATACTTTCACTGGCACGTTGCAGTTTGCTGCCGTTTGAATATTGGCATGAACGAAATAAATGCAAACTGTTATGTACCTTGTGCGGTATGCCAAAAATTAATGGGCTAATGGCAAATTACCAATGGCCTATTTACTGCCAAGAAGATGCTTTGCAAAAAGCATGGACGCCCTTTATTGGGTACGATACTAAGCCTACCCAAACTAAAAACTTACCACTCCCACGTTCACGATGCTTTTAACACGAGACGAAACGAAAAGATAAAAAAAATAAAAAAAGATAAAGCTGGATCGCTTCGTAGCCAAGTTAAACCGTAGCATACCAAAGCCCGTCACTGCGAGGACCCCGGCGAAGGCCGGGGGACGTGGCAGTCCAGTTAAACTAATCAATATGAAATTATACCATTTCCCTAAAATATGATTTTTAATCTGGTTCCGCCTCAGGCTTTACGGTACGCATAAGTTCGGCCACAACATCGTGAACTCCTGCTTTTGAAACGCCAGAAATAGCATAAACTTTTTTACCGGCAACTTTTTCAAGCTCTTTGCATTTTTGTTTTATAGTTTCTGGATCAAGGGCGTCTATTTTGTTGAGTGCAAGTATCTCAGGTTTATCTACTAAATCTTTTAAATATAACTCAAGTTCGCGACGAATAGTTTTGTATGCTTGGATAAAGTCATCTTGGGTAGCATCAATTAGGTGCAGTAATGCTCCACAGCGTTCTACGTGACCTAAAAAGCGATGCCCAAGCCCCTGACCTAGGTGGGCGTTTTCAATTAGTCCTGGAAGATCTGCAATCACAAATTCTTTTTCAAAAGCATATACTACACCGAGCTGAGGGTGCAGCGTTGTGAAAGGATAGTCAGCAATTTTTGGATGTGCTCTTGATACTGCAGACAAAAAAGTAGATTTTCCTGCGTTAGGTAAACCGATTAACCCTACGTCTGCAATTAATTTTAAGTGTAGCCAGATCCATTTTTCTCCTCCTGGCCAACCAGGATCAGCTCTTCTTGGGGTTTGGTTGACTGAAGTTTTGAAATGGTTATTTCCAAAGCCACCGTCACCACCGCGTAATAGACAAACATTCATTTCTGGTTTGTCCATGTCTACAATTAGTGTTTCTTTGTCTTCTTCAAATATTTGGGTGCCAACAGGAACTTTCATTATAATATCCTGAGCATCAGCACCGGTACGATTACGTCCTGATCCGTTTCCACCTTTTTGAGATTTAAAATGTTGTTGGTAGCGGTAATCTATTAGGGTATTAAGATTATCAGCTGTTTCTACCCAGATGCTGCCTCCACAACCACCATTGCCTCCATCTGGACCGCCGTATTCAATAAACTTCTCGCGTCTAAAGCCTACGCATCCATTGCCGCCATCGCCTGACTTAATGAATATTTTTGCTTCATCAAGAAATTTCATAAATCACCTATAAAAAAAGCGCTCCGAGTGTTTCGAAGCGCCAAGAATAACATATTGTAAACTATGCAGCTGGTACAACTGAAACAAAGGAACGATTTGCTCGGCCTTTTGAAAATTCAACTACCCCATCAATTGTAGCAAACAAAGTGTGATCTTTGCCCATACCTACATTTTTTCCTGCATGAAACTTAGTGCCGCGCTGACGTACTAAAATGTTTCCTGACAATACCACTTGTCCACCATAACGTTTTACACCGAGTCGCTTACTCTCGGAGTCGCGACCGTTACGTGAACTACCACCAGCTTTTTTCGTTGCCATTGATAAATCTCCTCTTTAGCTTGCAATAATTTTTGTAATACGAACTACCGTTAAGTGTTGGCGATGCCCAGCTTTGCGACGGTAATTCTGACGACGTTTCTTTTTGAAAATGATTACTTTGCGATCACGCATTTGTTTTAGAACTTCTGCTTCAACAGTAGCACCAGAAACAAGTGGAGTTCCTACAGTTGCTTTTGCTTTATTGCCAACCATGAGCACATGATCAAAAATAATTTTTTCACCTTCAGTAGACTCTAGCTTTTCTATTTTAATGATGTTGTTTTCTTCTACACGGTACTGCTTACCGCCGGTTTTGATCACTGCAAACATAGCATCTCTCTAATATTTATTATGAATTATATTTTATGACCATGCATATTATGTGCATAGCACTTAGAAATATCTATCGCAATTTGAGGTCTGGTGTCAAGATTTTTATGAAAACTTGCAGGAGCAAACTGTATAATTTTGAATCAAAACGCATTAATTACGATACTTTTGTGTGAGATCAAGTACCTGAAATTTTGATTCTTTAAAGGGGTTGTTTACTTTTGTGGCTTAGCATTTGAAAAGATCTGGAAAATTTAACGGGTTTAGATAAAAATTTATTGCGGCGTAGGTTTTAAATAAAACCGTAACGAAAATGTCACAGCGACAAATGAAAAATTAATCATTAATTTTAATTAGGTTAGTTTGATACCAGGATTCATGTATATTTTTACCATAGGGTGCAGCCTGTAATGGCTGTGAAATTTAACTTGGAGTTATTAGGGTTATGAACAATATATTGAAATTATTAATGGTTGGACTTTTGGTGTCTGCTGCGTACTGTCCTCCTGGTGGTGGTTCAAGCAAAGATAGCGATGCTACAGAAACTAAGACAGAAACTAAGACAGAAGCTAAGTCGGATAGTAATAAGTCAGATAAGAAGGATGGAAAATCTTCTGATGCTGCTAGTGAGGATGCAGATGCTGGTAAGAGTGGGTCATCTGGCAAGAAGGATAAAAAATCTTCTGATGCTGCTAATGAGGATGCAGATGCTGGTAAGAGTGGATCATCTGGTAAGAAGAGTAAAAAATCTTCTTCTGATGATTCCGATGGAGATTCTGATGCGGATAGCAAAGATGGATCATCAGCTAAATCTAAGAAGGCTAAGAATTCTGATGCAAAAGCTGATAAATCTTCGGATCACAAGGATGCTGATCACAAAGATGCAACACACAGCGATGACGCAGATAAGGATGTAGCAAAAAAAGATAAAGCTAACAAAGGTGCTTCAGCTGCTCACGCTTCAGCTGGCCACTCTGGTGCTGCTACTCATCATATGTCAGCAGCTCAATCTGCACAAATTAAAAGAGCTAACGAGATAACAGCAGCTTTGAATGCTAAGCAATCTCCATGCACTGCAGCAGCTTGCTGTGATCTTGTAAGTAGTGCTCCTGTTGCAGCAACTAAGGCTCCTGCTGTGGCAGTAACAGAGACAACTTGTAAAGTTGCTTCTTAGTCATTGATATGGCTAAAAAATAGATTTACTTTAATTTAGTATTTCAGGAGGGGGGGCTTTTGCCCCCTTTTTGTTTATGCACTTTTTACAAAAATATGTTACAGAGCACTTAGGGTGGCGCCCAAGCGAATTTAACAGGCTTATTTGGAATTGCAAACTGGCTACAGATCTAGGCAAAGAATTGGTTATGCAGATACTGCACAAATTCAATCATATGTTTTTACTAGGTTCCCGGCGACCTATAGTGTTTGCTTAAAGATTTTTGAAAATTACCTTGCTGATTTACCAATCACTTCAATTTTGGATTGGGGGTGCGGTATTGGTACGGCTTCGTTAGCGCTAAGTCAGCTTAAAAAGCTTGAATATTTTTTGATAGAACAAGACAACCAAGCAAAAGATTACGCAGAGCAATTTTTAAAACACTTTTTTCCTGAAAATAACGTGAAGCTAATGCCTCCGGATAAGGTTGATCTAACCGTTTTTAGCTATTCTTTGGGTGAAGTCAAAACATGGCAAACAATTTTGGATGAAATTTGGCCAAAGACAAATTACTTGCTAATTATTGAGCCTGGTACGCCAATGCATTTTGGTGGTCTATTGCAAATGCGCGATTACATGTTATCAAAAGGGGCATATATTTGGGGGCCATGTTGTCACCAAAAAATTTGTCCGTTAGCGAAAGATGATTGGTGCCATTTTTCTGTGAATGTGCCACGCAGTAAAGAACATCGCATGTTGAAAAATGCAGAACGAAGCTTTGAACAAGAAACTTATAGTTATGTATTATTTGGCAAGGAGCCAAAAGTTGTAGATTTTGGAAGGATAATTTCTCCTCCAAGGATACATAGTGGGCATATAGATCTAAAAATTTGTAGCAGTAATGGAGAGATTATTAAAAAAACAGTTGGTCGTAGCGCCCCGCATTATAAGCAGCTTAAAAAAAGCCAATGGGGCGAAAGTGTTGATGATGAGATGGGTAATTTTCTATTAAAATAGTTTGTTTGGGAAAAATTTTCTGATTTATTAACGAATTCTTTATTTCTTACAGTATAACCTGTAAGTGGGTAGATAATTGGTAATGCATGATGGGGCTGCTAATAGTTGGTTCGTTAGTTACGTTGCATGATACACAAAAATTACTAGATGATTTAAACGAAGATTGTAAGAAACTTTTAAAAAATATTATTCCTGGACAGATTGCTGCTGTTGGTATTCAACGGGTTTTACAAAATTTAGTTAGTGAAAAAGTTTCCATCAGCGATTTCCCAACAATTATTGATGGTATTATTGATGCATGTGATTTCACTAGAAATATTTTAACCATTACTGAATATGTGCGTTTACGATTAAGCCGACAGATAACTTTCAAGAATACTGACCATAGCGGAATGCTGAACATAGTAACGTTAAGCTCCTATTGGGAGCGCGTTATTAGCAATTCCATAATTGGTGATGGGGATTTTCAACAAATAGCGCTGCCACCAAGCTTAATTAAAGACTTTATTTTCTGTTTTAATGAAACCTATGATCGTTTGGCAATAATGGATGAAATGCCAATATTGGTAACTACTGCGCCTGTTCTAAAATGAAGTGCAACACCATAAGATGTTAGTTGAAATACAAACAAAAAAATGGAGTTGCATTTGGAAAAATATCACCACTTATCTTATGAGGAAAGAGTGAAAATAGCGAAGCTTTGGCAATCGAAGTCCTCAA
>CAMASM010000060.1 GCA_945860985.1 Candidatus Finniella inopinata | reverse complement strand
AACAACAGTGTCATCTTTGCTGATCACAACTTTTTTGGCCGTACCCAACATAGAAATGTTAACGTTTTCAAGCTTGATGCCCGTATCTTCTGAAACAACTGTACCACCAGTTAGAATCGCGATATCTTCAAGCATTGATTTACGGCGGTCACCAAAACCAGGTGCTTTAACCGCAGCTACTTTCAAACCACCACGTAGTTTGTTTACAACCAAAGTTGCTAAGGCTTCGCCTTCAACATCTTCAGCAACAATCAACAATGGCCTGCCTGATTGCACTACAGATTCTAGTAGTGGAAGCATAGCTTGCAAACCTGAAAGTTTCTTTTCGTGGATTAGGATAAACGGATTCTCTAATTCACAAACCATTTTTTCAGAATTTGTTACAAAGTACGGAGAGATGTAACCACGGTCAAACTGCATGCCTTCAACAACATCCAATTCTGTTTGCAATGATTTAGCTTCTTCAATAGTGATAACACCTTCTTTACCAACTTTTTGCACAGCAGTAGCCAGCATTTCGCCAATTTCGCGTTCACCGTTTGCTGAAATTGTACCAACTTGTGCAATCTCTTCATTAGTCGAAACAGCCTTGCTGCTTTTTTTAATATTAGCAATGACAGCTTCAACCGCCATATCAATACCGCGTTTTAAGTCCATTGGGTTCATACCAGCAGCAACTGCTTTAACACCTTCGCGCACAATTGCTTGAGCAAGAACTGTTGCAGTTGTAGTACCGTCACCAGCAAGGTCGCTAGTTTTAGTTGCTACTTCACGTAGCATCTGCGCACCCATGTTTTCAAAACGATCGGCTAATTCAATTTCTTTCGCAACTGAAACGCCGTCTTTAGTAATGCGTGGAGCACCATAAGACTTTTCAATTACAACGTTGCGTCCTTTTGGACCAAGTGTTACTTTTACAGCGTCAGCCAAAATATCGACACCACGCAACATTTTGTCGCGAGCATCCGTGCTAAAGCGTACTTCTTTTGCAGACATATTCATTCTCCTCAAATATTTATAGGTTAAGCGGCTTTATCAACAATACCAACGATGTCAGATTCTTTCATCACTAGGTAGTCGTATCCATCAACTTTAATTTCTGTGCCTGACCATTTGCCAAACAATACACGATCACCTGACTTTACATCCAAAGCCACCAAGTGACCACTTTCATTACGTGCACCCGGTCCAACCGCGACAACTTCGCCTTCCATAGGCTTTTCTTTTGCAGTATCTGGGATAATAATTCCCCCAGCAGTTTTTTCTGTTTGTTCAATGCGTTTGACCAACACGCGGTCATGCAAAGGGCGAAACTTTACCATATTCTTCCTCCAAAGTTAAATTTAAGTGAACCAGAATCGGGTATTAGCACTCGACCCCTATGAGTGCTAATAAACCTAATTTTGGAAAAACTGTCAAGAAAAAATATGGGCCATGTACACCCAGGAAAAGCTAAAGCCCCATCGCAGATGCGTCATCTCCGGCTAACATATAATTAGTAAGAACATAATTAACCCCAACATACAGACTACCATACGCAAGTTCTTTATAACCTATATTTCCTATAAGTCTTTTTATTCCGGTTGATAAACCATTAACTAACCTTGTCGTGCCTTCTGGATTTTGGCAATACGCGCTAAATAAGCCTAGCCCCCAAGATGTCAATAATGAACCAGTTGGTAGGTCAAACGGAGCCACATATCCTGCTGGAATATTGCCAACTGACAACGCATTAGGAATATAAGCGCATCTGTTACCCAATGCACCTGGTAGATATGTGCCTGCTAATTTCAAAAGAGCTATTCCAGCTCCTGCCATACTTGCCCCTTGGAGAGTTGTTCTTCCGGCATCAACTGCACTTTTCACTCTCCCCAATAGACTAACGGTAGTAGGCGCCCCGCTAGTAAACACTTGTACGGTTGGATAAACTACTTGTTCTATTGTTTGCATGCCGAAATTTCCAACAGATGATAGTAAAGTTGTAGGATTTGACCAAACATCGGAGGCGCTACTCATTAAGTCGCCCCTACCCTTGCCATCGTTCCAAAAGTGATCCACCACTCCAGCTACCGCTGCTAATCCACCAACAAATAATGCATTTCTACCCGTGGCTACACGTGAAGCAACTTCTTTACCTTTATTAAATATTTTTATTTGTTGCGAGACTTGCTCTTGCCCATACGCAAGTGTTATAGGAACTGTTGTAGTTAATTCAGCGCGTAAACGAGTTGAAGCATCACTCACATTTACGCCAAGCACTGAGCCTAGCATTTCCTTAACTATTTCTGTAGCCTCACTGGGGGTATTATGGACTCTCACATCATTAAGGCGTTGAGATTCAATATCTGTTAATTCACCAAATAATTCCACAACCCTAGTTGTATTATTTCCTTCGGTTCCCAAAAATCTACCATCTGCTTGAAATTTAAATAATCTTTCGAGGAATGCAGATGTTTCACTTAAAGTTGTTGAAGTGCTCTCACGCTCTTCAGCTAGTTTTGCAATTTGCTCACTTAATTTTTGACAAGCTTTTTGAACTTCACTTAGTTCTGCTTCGGCTTGCTTTTTTGTAGCACGTACCGCAGCTAATACTGGAGTGTCTCTAGCAGTTCTCGCTAACCAACTCCTCTCCAGTGCATCCTTTTCTTGAATGGTACTAAACGTTCCGCGCACCTGCTCTACTATAGACCCTTTTTCCGTAGAGTTTTTTTTGGCTACTGCTAAATCACGCTCATTTTCACTAATCTGCCTAGCAATATCATCTATCGTAGCGCGGCAAGCATTTCCTTCGCTCTGTGCATTTCTGATAGCATCAACAAAGAAAGAGCTTTCCATTTTTATAGCAAGGGATTCGAAAAAATTCTGAATTATTCCTCCAAAGTCACCACCTTCGCTATCAGATCCCCATAGAGCAAGGGTACGGTCAATTTCTTCCGCAGCTATACCAACAGTTACCCCCACTAATTTTCTATCAACTTTCCTGTAAAAATCTGCAATAAAAGAAATTTGCTCTTTTGCTACTCTTTTTGTTGTAAGTTCAGAATAACCAGCTTCTCTCATTACTTTATCAAAAACAGTAGCTGCAGGTCCGAAAGCAGGAATTAACATTCCCATGCCTCCATTAATTCCTTTTCCTAAAAAAACATCCAAAACCAAGGCACTAATAGCACCTTGAGTGCTCATAAATCTATTCTCTGGGTCGCAAACATTTAATAAAAAAGCGCTCATCCTCTGACGAAAAGCTTTGTAAACAACAAGGTTTAATGTCTTACGCATTTCTTCTTTTTGATGAACATCCCTTGGGGCAAAAATTCTTAACCCAGTATGGAAAGCTTGTATTTTACCTAAGTTGCCTCCCATGTACTCACAAATTAGTGCATAGGTTCTTTCAACTGAATAACTCGCTCTTTCGTTTTCATGAGCTGGCACTAATGCAGAAGAAGAGAAAGGAAAAGACCTATTTTCCGCACTATCACTTGGTATTGATAGTAGTGCCAACTCAGCTGCATTAAGAAAAGTTGAAGTTAGCAAAAATGTAGACAGCTTTCTCATAATTTCCTTTAAGGATTTATTTAGTTTGATACAAAGCAATATATAGCGATTGTTTTTCTTGATTACAATAATAAAAGGTTATTAAAAACTATTAGAAAGCAAAAAGCTTTACAACCTCTGCAGTAGGAGATTTTCTAGGTTTGCCATAGACAGAATCACCTGCCACTAGTCAAACGTGACCGGTATTACCGAAAGGTATTATTGCTTTATGAGTACTACAAGCTTTGTGTGGATTTAATAATTTCCAAAATGAAACTGGATTTTTTAAGAGTCATTTCATATGCAAAAACTAAGCTCACACAGATGATTTCAAAGATACTACTTCAACGGACCAAACGGCCCTAATGGCAAGTAATCTTCACATTCCATTTTCTCAATTTTTGCCGCCATACGAAAAGCATCGTTATGCTCATCATTTCCATCCTGAACGTTATAGCCATGGTTATATTTTTTCATATGGTCAGACCAGGTATCGCGGTACTCCCTATCAAGAAATAGATACGGTTTATTTGGAATAGAAATAGTTAAGTCACCAAATTTAGCTTTTTGTCGTGGATAGACTTCCTCCTTATGGTAAACGCAAAAATCAGGAGAGTAATAGTGATTATCGCCTATTTTTTTCATCAAGAATATATCACAAAATGGAAGGGTTTCTTCATCATTAACTTGAGGTCTATCAAACCAGCGCTCAATACGCCAACCGGTGTATATATGCATTTCAACATCGTCACTTATTCTATCAGCGTACTGAATATTACCATTAAAAATTGACTTAGCTATTCTGAGCAATAACTTAGATACTTCACTAGGGTATTCAAGCCTGTTTTTTATAGTAACAACTTTATAACCCTTTGATTGCAGTCTAGCGAAGACCTTCGGCATTTGTTCTACGTATTCTTCTGTTACCGATACATCAAGATCATCATCACCAGGAATAATCCCACCATTGCGTACACATCCTAAAAGTGTACCGTTTGTTGCAAAATAAGGAGCTTTCTCTTTGCGAAATGCGCGCTTAACGTCTTTCATCATCTGGTAAAGCGCAATAACGTAATCTTTGCTTTCTTCATCTACCTTACAAGTGGCATCTTGAATTTCTGGGCGAACAAAGTGTGCATTTCTTGATACTTTTGGTTGTTGCCAAGGCCAAAACATCTCGCACAAGCCGACTTTAAGACCAGTTAAAGGAACCTTGGCAAAATTTGCAATTCCTCCTAACAATGAGGAAATACTATTTGCATTCCTGATCTTGGCAATACCTTCAGGAATCAACCATTTCACTTCGCATATCGCACGCACCGCCGATATTTTTGCTCTTTCCACCACTCTCGTTAGGCATGATCTTTCCTGAACTACATCTAATTCTTCTTGAGACATTGCAAAAAGAGAATTTGTGAATGATAAGCATAGTGACAACACTATGAAAAGTTTAGAAGTTATTTTCATTACTATATCTTTAAATATCGTTTGTTATATTTAATAGATACATGAAAATTATTAATAATTATTTAAATTGCAATAGCTACGTTTATTACTCAGCCAAAGCTATAATAGTTTGCCATTGCTCAGGTGTAATAGGCATCACCGAAAGACGTGATTGCTTTAAAAGTGGTAAATCCTGCAATGCCTGGTTGGCTTTAATTATTTCCAATGAAACTGGATTTTTCAAAGGCTCAACATAACTCATTTGCACCATACCAAACTTGCCAGATTCATCCGATGGGTCAGGCATATAGGTTTTTGAAACTTTCACAATTCCCATAATTTGTTTGCCAACTACTGAATGGTAGAAAAAACATAAATCACCCAACTGCATTTGCTTAAGGTAGTTACGTGCTTGAAAATTACGCACCCCATCCCAATTTGTAAGTTTTTGAGAAACCTGATCTTGCCATGACCAGGAACTAGGCTCTGATTTAACCAACCAATACAGCACTAGACAATCTCCAATTGCCGTTGATTATTAAGCACTTCATTAAGCACATCATCCACAGATTTGTTTAGGTGGACTATTTCATACACCGCCTTAATAACTGGCGCATAAATATTGTGTTCCTGGGTCAACTCATATGCAACTTTTGCCGTAGAAATGCCTTCTGTAACATTGGTACGTTCTTTTAGAATCTCAACAAGGCTCTTTCCTTGTGCTAAAGCTATCCCCAAACTTGTATTGCGCGACTTAGGACTAGAACAAGTTAATATCAAATCGCCAATCCCGGCCAAAGTTTGGTTAGTTTCTTGAGCACCGCCTAAAGCACTTAAAACCCTACCTATTTCAGCATTTGCACGGGTAATGAGGGTTGCCAGGCAATTCTGCCCCAATTTTTTACCCATCACCACGCCAGCAGCAATGGCCATAACATTTTTTAAGGCTCCTGCTATTTCTACCCCAACCACATCGTAATAAGCATAAGCTCTAAAAGCATTATGGCGCAAAATTTGTGCCACTTCCTTTGCTGTATCCAAATTTTCAAAAGCAATGGTTGATGCAGCTGGCAAACCTTGGGCAATCTCATCAGCAAAATTAGGTCCAGACAAAACTCCAACAGCATTGTTCAACTGTTCTTTAAAAATACTCGTCAATGGTTTTTTTGACTTAATCTCCAGTCCCTTGCTGCAACTAATGATTTTGGCCTCTTTTGCTATATAAGGTTTAATAGTGCTTAAAAGTTGTTCACTCTGCTGAACAGGTGCAACCCACAAAATTATATCAGCTTTAGCAATTTCGTTCATATCATTTGTGATATGAAGACTGCTTGGAATTTCTATGTCAGGTAAATAGATACAGCGACGCGTAGCCAACAGCTCATTCACATGTTCTGGGCGCCGCCCCCATAAAGTGACATTTTTTGCGCCATTGTGCAAACTCACCGCAAGGGCAATCCCCCATGCTCCTGTACCAATGACAATAATTTTTGCATTTTCCATGGATGACATCATGATCAATATAGAAGGATATTGCAAGTTTTATTGATAATTGAATTTCGCAATCGCAAACTTACTAAATTGATAATTGAATTTCGCAATCGCAAACTTACTAAGCAGATGTGGTGATCAAGTATAAAGATAATCGTTTATATATTTTGTTATAAATATTTACAAATTGTAGAAAAAATATATTATTATAATTTTAGCAGATAGGTTACTAACAATTTTTAAAGAACATAGTAAATCTATGGTTATTAATTGAAAGGAAAAATCATGAAAGATAATGAATCACAATTAATAAATTATGCTTTTTTAGTTGGCATTATGGTACTTTCTCTGATTGCGAAATTAGACGCATCAGACGCACAACTGGGTGAAGAAAGTACACGAATTATTAAAGCAGCTGTTACAAGATCAGACAAAGATGAAGATGAATCTGTTATTAAAATGACCTGTTCAAGTGAGTATGCTCGTGTTTGTGCTATCAAAGGACCACAAATTTCCGGAACTAAAGAATCTCTAATGGAATTTCTTAACTTTATTAAGAGATTGTTAATTAACCAAAACGAAGTTATTAAAATACAGCTAGCACATAGTGACGGTTCTACAAGCACACATACGCTAAGCCACCATTATGGTCCCTACCAGGAAACCAAATCTAAAAGTTGGTATTCCGAGACAGGCAATCTTGATCCAAAAAAGTTTGAAACAACTTTAGACAATACACTTAAAAACCCTGAGGAAGAATGCACAATTATCTGGTACCAGGGTTCTCTTGTGTTGGGAACTAAAAAATACGTTAATGTGTACGATCTAAGTGGAACACTGATATGCTATTCTCAATTTTATGATTTCAAATTATCAGAGTAACTAGGTGCTAATAGATCTACTCTTCGAAGAAATGACAAGGAAATAATGGTTTTATAGCCACTTTCAGTCTCCCCAAAATCTAGTCGAACAGCGTGTTAGTGCGTTGAGAGACTTGGTATCTTGGATCGAGTTAAAATTTTAATCTCATGACCACCACGAAAACTCTTTCGTTTAAAAACCACAATATGATAAGATCCAATTCAAACTAAAGGGGATAATCTAAGTCTTGCATCATCCAATTCATTCGCGCTATGAACGAGTATACACCTGTCTAACTGCAGTTTTTGTAGTACTCATTATTCTTGGCAACTTCATTTATCAAAAATTTGCCTACATTCCATTTGGCTTTTATACATTTGAGCTTTCTTGTGGTGTAATCACTTACCCAGTCACATTTTTAATTACCGACCTTATTGCCGAATTTTATGGTAAAAAACGCGCCAGATTTACCGTAAAGTTAGGTATTGCTGTAAGCATCATGGTCGTTGGCATTATGCATTTAGCAACGTCATTAGAGCCAACCCCATGGTGCTTAAAGGTAAACGAAGAATTCAACCATGTATTTGGTTTTTTCGGTAAAGCTTTTGGCTGTTCACTTGTTGCCACATACTGCTCCCAATGGTTGGATGTATTCATTTATTTAAGTCTAAAGAGGCTTACAAAAGGTAAAATACTTGCTTTTAGAAACTTCTTCAGCACAAGCATTTCACTATTTGTAGATACGTTCATTGTGCTAAGCCTTATGACGTTACTTAAGGTAATCCCTGTTAGCCAATATCAAACCCTACTATTTCAAAGCTATGGATTTAAAATAGTATTTTCAACTTTAGCTGTGCCAGTATTTTATGTTCTGGTTAAGGTTTTAAGAAGATATCTGGAGAATGATACTAAGTTGCTTTAAAATGGTGGCATATCATCTTTGCGATGTTAGAGGGATTATAAAAACTGCTGGCGGTAAACATCTCCTAGTTACCTAAGAGATGTTAATTGATTAGTATATAGGCTCTACGCGCAGCTACCTAGCAGATCCAGATCCGCCACCACCTCCACCTCCGCCGCCACCAGTTGCAGCTGCCGCAGCAGCTGCAGCAGATCCACCACCACCTCCGCCGCCACCGCCAGAAGCAACAGCATCACGGTCGTATATTTTAAGAGCAGCTTTTAGGCCAAGAACAACACTTCTCTTTGGCATTTCCATGTATTTAACTGATGCTTCTCCTACTTCTTCTCCTTTTTGGTAGTGTGAATAATCTATAATATGTGAACTGCAGGGATCTAAATTCCAAGTATCATAAAAACTTATTCCATACTCTAGCAATACTTTTAACTGAGTCCCATCCACTGGTATCAAAGCCTGTATAGTTAACTCTTCATTCTCAGCATCTTGCCTAGAAAATTGAATATCAATAGAATGACCAAGTTGAATACCTGAATCATCACTAAAAGTTACCTCTACCCCCTTTACAAATAATGTGCGTTGTATTGTTGCCTTAACAACGTTTGGTGCAATTTCACTTTCGGTTAACAACTCAGACAGTTCTTTGTCCATTGTAGAACGAACTTCAATATACACATCTCTAAGCGGTCTCCCACCAGAACGATACTCATCATGCACCCCTGCAGCCACCAAACTACCACTAATTGCTATTGCGCTGGCAAGAGTCGCAATTCCTATAAATAATTTCTTCATATGCCTTACTCCTTTTTGGTTGTTACATTAATTATCACTTAAAAACACTTCTCTACATTTTTGCACAACTATTAGCTTAAAAAACCGGAAGTAAAACTAATGTAACAACATAAATTTGATAATATACGTTAAATTGATGTTTTATTTCTTTTTTTATGATTTTGAATTACTTAGTTTTCCGTGTCATTCCCGTGAAAACGGGAATCCATTTTCCATACCCATTTTGTATGGTATTAGCTATACTCACGCAAAAAACACCTCCTAGTTACCTAAGAGATGTTTCTTTGCTAGTAAAGTACTATGGCTAGAATATCATTTAATCATTTACTAACCCCGGCTAGACTTGCAGCAGATTCACCACCACCGCCGCCAACTGCACAAGCAGCACTGTCTGCAACGGCTACCTCTCCACTATGTGGTTCAAGTATATCAATTATTGCAGTAAGCTTACGGGCACGCGCAGCAGAAAGGGCTTCTTTAATAGCACCCTTAGAAAGGTTTTCTCCAGCTATACCTAAAAACCATTCAACACCGTATGCATCGTCAGAATCGATTAAATGAATTAAAGCCCTTTTTATACCACAAGAACTAACTCTTAATGGGCTAAAAAGACCAGGATTTAGCAAATGCTTAACTACGCCTTGATAAGAAGCCTTTACTGCATTTATAAATGCAGTATCAACATCATTTCGAGTCAAGACACTTGCTCTCGCCTGCAAACGATCGAATTCCACTCTTTCCTCACCTACCATCACATATGTAGGAGCTGATGATGCAGATCTCAATGACTGATCTGTCGCAGCAGTTGATGGATCCAGCTCAGCTGCCATAGCTGGTAATACTAGCGCACTACTTAAAATTAATACCTTACTTAAATTCTTAATATTCATAATAATCCCCCTTATTGGTTGTTAAAATTATCACTTATGTTTTTACACAACTATTAGCTTAAAAAACTGAAAGTAAAACTAATATAGCAATATAAATTCGATAATATACGTTAAAGTAATAATATATTTCTCTAATTATGATGCTGTGGTTACTTAACGAGGTGTGAAAGTGTTTTAATGGAGGAAACGCCTCATCTTAGTCTCCCCAGAATCTAGTCGAACAGCGCGTGAGCGCGTTGAGAGAGTTGGTATCTGGGGTCCAGTAAATTAATCACTATTAGATTTTTCCAAAAAAACATTGACTATATGTACTGGACCCTACGATCAAGTCGTAGGGAAACTGCGCGGTTATGGATTATTTTGGCCAATTAAACCCTGCACTCTTGCGTTACTTAATATATGGTATATAACGCCTGTTCTAAAATGAAGTGCAACACCATAAGATGTTAGTTGAAATACAAACAAAAAAATGGAGTTGCATTTGGAAAAATATCACCACTTATCTTATGAGGAAAGAGTGAAAATAGCGAAGCTTTGGCAATCGAAGTCCTCAATC
>CAMASM010000059.1 GCA_945860985.1 Candidatus Finniella inopinata | reverse complement strand
AAGGAGCTTACGATAGGCATCAAGAGCAAATACGGTGTCATGTGTGTCGAAGACATGGAAACCCCAGCGGGTGAAACCATTGATTCTGCAACGGGTGAAATTATCCCTGTGATGCAGCGTGTCTTACCAACCCACTTTAAGGAAAGCCAAACAGGAGCAATTTTACCAGTCGAGAATCCTGAGGTTTGGGTTTATTTGGAGGATACCTCCTAGATAACTTTTGCATCACTTTGACTTAGGTTAGTTAAGTTTTGTATTTAAAGAGAAAGGTTAAAATTAATGACAAATCATGAACATAATATTACAGTCGCGTATCACGAATTAAGAACTTTAATTATGCATGATGCAGTGGTAAAGCATGGACTGAATAGACAAAAAGAATTACATGAAATTTCTGATAAAAGTTTAGGGGAGTATCTAAAGCTTGCCTTTAATTGGCTCGATCAATCTATGTTAGATACCAAATTAGGGCAAAAGATAAATAGATCAATTGAAGAAGAAAAAGTAAATACGGCTAAAAAAAAATTAAAGCAAGATCGTATAGCTCTATGTAGAGAAGGAGTAAGGGGGCATAAATATTGCATAGAGTTATTTGAACAGAACAAAGCTATGATAGCTGAAAAACATTGCGTTGATCCAGAAGCATTAGATATATGGGATATACTTGTAAATCCTTTTAATGAAGAGAGTATCGTTAATCTTGCAAAGCATTGGATCAAGGCTAAAAAAAAGCAAAGATCCGCTTTCATTGCACGACAAAAAAATGATCAACAAATAAGGAAAGCTGGTATTGAATTTACCAGCCTCGGTTTAGGTGGCGGATACGTGGTTGTAAGCGATGGGCCAGAGTCTTTTCTAGATTATTGCCAAGAAGAGGATAAACATCGGCGTGATGGTATAAGGGCTTTTTTGTTTGAACAAGAGTTTAAAGTGAATATAGAGATAGGGGCATTTTATTGCAGGGATTATCTAGTTTGTTTAAGAGAACATTTAAAAAAACAAAAAATCCCACCGGAAATATTAACCGATATGTTGACTTATTTAGATAATCTTGAAAGGTTCATCAAATAATATTTAAAAAAGGATAATTAAAATGGAAATCAATAAAAAAGAAATTAAAATGGCTATTAATGAAATCAAATTATTATATCCAGCCAAACAAGAAACTTATGTTGCCACAAAGTCAGATTTAGATGCTTGTGAGGAGTTAAGATTGATCAAACAAGAAGAGGATCGCTTAGATAAACGAAAAAAGATGTTGATATTGCAACTTATGACTTCTATGAAGTCGGCTGATAAGCTTAAACACGGCGATAAGATTCTTGTTACCTGGAGAGATAAGAATCGAAGTTTTGTAGATACAGCATATCTTAAAAGTAATCATCATGATGTTTGGGAAAAATGCCTTAAAAATCAAAATGTTCGTTATTTTGTGCAAAATTTCAATTACAAAAGGAAATAATGCACACAAATAGCCCTGTATTATTAAGCACATTCAAGTTTGAAGATCAACACGATTAACAAAACGCTCGCTTAACAGTAAATTTAGAGGTTGCTTTTGACAACCTGGTTCATATCGCGCCATCCGCATACATGATACATGTGCATTTTATCGATTGTGATAAATCAATCACAGGTGATTTTTAAATCTCTATTCACGTCTTTTTTAGTTTAGTTATAATAATGTAAATGTGATGCATATATTTGTGCATCGAAAAGGTAAGTCGAAAACCATGCTTAAACGTTTTATCGCTCGCCTGCTAATTATCACACAAGTTTATGGCTGTTTTTTTCATGGTTTGGCGCACGCTAGCATCTATGATGAAATGCCAAAAAACTACAAGATTTCTATTGGCAGTAGTAGTGCTTCAGAGTTTTCTCCACAGTTTAAACTTTTTGCGGTTGATCTTGACTCTCCCCAAGAAACTCTGCTTGAGGACCTCTCTTTAGAAGGCATCTCGAGCGGGCGAATTGCAACCGATATAGATGAAAAAGCAATGACGGCAACTGCTGAAGGTCTGGTATGGGACGTTGATGGTTTGCGGTTTATGACCACATCTGAAGGTTGTTTGGTGGTCAAAGGCACATCAAGTAATAGAGATCGTCAATGGGTTATCCAAACTGCTGCTTCAGTGATCTTAGACGTGGTAGATGCTGATAATTTTGAGATTACCTCACCTTTAGTGATTACAACTGGTACCTCGGACATACGCTCTTTGCGTTTAAGGGGTATAGATACAAATTCTCAATGGCTAAATCAAGGTAATTTAACTACTAAAGAAGCTTTTTTGGAAAAACTTTGGCTTGCAAATGAAGGCAGCTTAGCCCTAGAAACAACCCGCGCAGCTACTGCTTTTGGCATAATCAATAAGGGGGAATTCAAAGGTCAGGCGTTAGACGTTGGTAGAGGCTTGTTACATAATGAAGCAACGGCAAATATGGCCGTGGCAGCAGTTACTGTTGCGGGTAATCTAACTAACGAAGGAATATTTAAAACCGCGGCCCTTACATCAACCGCAAGTGCATCTATTAATAACTCTGGCTCAATGAATGTTGATGCATGGACAGGTGATTTAGATGATCTTTTAAATCACGGTACTTTCAGCAGTGATCGGGTTGATTTGGAGATAAAAGCAATTCGTTCGGCTAATTTACTCCGTTTAGGTGCTGCACCTGAATCGGGTGTACTTAGAGTTCAAACTATTGAAAACCGTGGAGCTGCTGCATTTGGTAAGGTTCAGGTTACAACCTCATTAGTAAATAATGGCGAAGTAGTTGCAGATGACTTGAGCATAGAAGCTGAAGGAAGATCAGAGTTAAGGGGCAAAATAGAAACCGCAAGTTTTAGTGCTGGCGGTGCTATAGATCTACTTGGAACTCTCACCACCCATAAATCCACCTACTTTACCAAAGGTTTAACCGTTGATGAAGCTGCAGTGGCAGATCTTAGAGGTCTAGAGCTTAGTGACGATACTAAAATTACTAACCATGGCAAGCTAGCGATTGAGGGGGTTTATACCGAATTTGGGATCTTGCAAATAACCAACACTGGTGGTGCTACTGCCATCATTGATGCTGGTAATGCCTTGCCAAGTAGTTCAGCGGTGATTAGCGCTCCAGGACTTGTAATGGATGCGGAATCTGAATCAGGAAGAGCTGGTGCTTCTGGAAGAGTTCCTAAGTACGATGAAGATTTTATTGCTTTAACAAATATTATAGATGCACGTAAACTAGGTTCTAAGTATATGCGCCAAGCCTTAGGAATTCCAGAAGACGGAAAAATTGATAAAGATTTTGCTGCTTCAAGAACTATTTTAGATGTAAAGAAATTGGGAACCAAATATAAATACCAAGCTTTAGGACATGAAAACGAATTAACGGTAGATCCAGAGTTTCGTACTTTATCAGGAGGAGCTAGGGAGGCTGCGGCCAAATATAAATCAGAAGTTTTAGGCCAAGATCCTATTCAAGGTGATCCAGAGTTTTATACTTTATCGCAAGCAAGAGAAGCTGGGGCTAGATATAAAGCACAAGCTAAATTAGCTTTAGAAGCTAAGCGTGATCAATTGCAGCAGCAAAAATCTGTATTTCTTGCTACAGCTAGAGGTCTTTTGGAAGATCCAGAAATTAAAAATGCAAATGATATTAGAGAGTTAAAATCAATTATTTTTAAATATAGTAGGCAATCAGGAGTTAGGCTTGATGGAGATTTTGCAACACCACATATTCCTACATTAAAAAGAACTGCATCTAAATATAAAGTTTATGCAGAAAACCCACAAAGTTATGCTGTTGACCAAGATCTTCAAAAAGTTATTAAAGAATTATCTGAAACAAAATGGAATTTTGGATTAACACTGCAGGAAAGGCAATCACGCGAGGCCCAACTAGAGGCTGATCGCGAAAAACTTGCTCCAGAAGTTTTTAAAATTAGACTACACGTTTTCAATCAAGCTGATGGAGAACTTAGCTTAAGGTCAGGCTATTTTGACTTAACCGGAGACGAAGCTTTTGTGAACGAAGGCATGCTTAACCAAGAAGGAGCGCAACTACAGTGGAGCGCCCCAAGTACTTGGTCAAATCCAAGGAGCTTTAATACAGGCACCTGGCGAGTTAAGGGCCCTTTAAGACTGCTCGGCCATATAGATAAAGACGTTGGTAAATTAGTAGTTACAGAGGCTTTGCAAGTGCAATCCCAACAAGGTAGATCACAGCTACGAGGCGACATAAAAACTCCAGACCTTGAGGCAGATGAGTTAGTTGTAGCCCCAGGCAGTACCATAAACACACAAAGACTTAAAATTGCTGGAGGTCTTAGCGCTTTTGGCGAAGTAGTTTCCAAACAAACCAGCAGTATTGGTGGAGCAATCACGGTTGATGCTACGGGAAGCTTAGCCTTAGAAGGATTTAGTGGCCTTGCTGCAACTGCTAGAACAGTTCGAAATGCTGGTAAAGTTTTCATTGGGTTTACGCCTGAATATGGCAAGCTTGTATCAAAGGCACCTTGGACTATTGAAAACAGTGGTCAGCTAACGATTGATCAACGTCGCCAGTTACCTACTGAGCTATTTGAAAGAATTTTTGAAGAAGCTAG
This sequence comes from Candidatus Finniella inopinata, assembly GCA_945860985.1. GTDB lineage: Bacteria > Pseudomonadota > Alphaproteobacteria > Paracaedibacterales > CAITNM01 > CAITNM01. The sequence goes on along the minus strand of CAMASM010000059.1, from coordinate 6,300 downwards.
ATCAAGAGCTATATCACCAACGCAACAGCTTGTTTTTGATAGAATTGCTCTTATGCGAGCAGATAGAGATATATCAGGACTTGCTGATCTTCATGGAGTTAGCGAGGAAATCTCAGGATTTATGGATGCCATCATGGCGCTACAACCGCAAGAACGGGCTCCTATACTTGATGATTTAGCAAAAAAAGTTAACCTGATCGTACCTAGGTTTGGACGTCATGATCCATTTATGTCTGCTCAAGTAAAAGGTGCTTTTGATTTTTTAATTCGCAGCACTAAAGAAGATATACAAACAGCCAGAGATATTTCAGTTCAACAAATATCTAGCCAACACGCACAATTAGATGCTAGCCAACCTCGAATATCTACTTTTGGGGAAGCTGCACCAAAAACCGCCTTGCCAGTTTCTTTTACTAACACTGCTAGAGGATCTTTACGCATTGCCAATGGAGAGTTCTTCAATACCAATTCAACCAATGCCGATGGTGGAGTTATAGAATTTGAAGATGCACAAGTCTGGCATGACCGATTTACCAATCGCGGTATGCAAAATCTTAAGGGTGCTTATCAAATCCACATCCGTGGTGCAGGCACGCATGTTATGGGTAAAACTCGTGGAGATTCCCCTTTAACCCTATACATGGGCGAAACTACCGATGTTTTAGCTACTTTAAGTGCTTCTCCCATTCAAGCTCCTGAAGTTATTATTGAAAAACCTGGAGATTTAGTAATTAGCCAAAAAACAGAATTACCATTCCCTTTAAAAATTAAACTCAGTGGTAGCGGTAACTTTACTGCTCGAGAAATGCTTAAAGCTCATACAATTGAAATTGAAGCAAATAATGTGCTCGGCAGCCTTAACTTAGGTAGGGTAATTAGTACCCAAGGTTTATTAAGGATCATTGCTCGAGGTGAGTTTGCTAACCCAGAAAGCTTTTTCTTTGGCAAAACTGGGCTTGAGATCTTCTCCCCTAAAATTGGCCATGGCAACCCTCTTGCCAAAACCGGAGCTCGCCTAAGGAGCCAAGGTCCAATTAAATTAGATACAACCAAAGCGTCTGGAAGTAGCACAGGAGCAGGTGTAGCCGGTAGAGGCACCATTGACATTAACTTCGTTGATGTAAGTGCTGACGGTACAATGGAAATTGATACAGGTGTATTTACCAACACTGCCGGTTATGTTTACGCCCTTTTAGATGGGCGAGTTAATGCCACCAAAATGGTGGTAAAGCGTTTAGCTCCTTCAGTAGGTGGTTATTACCCTGCATGTCCAGGGCATACGGAATATCACCCATCATGTGGAAGCAGCTCTTATCGTCACGGTAGTGGGCAAGCTTGTCAAAGATATGTAAGCACTATCGCCGAACAGTCAGATGCCGGTTTGTTCCTAAGTGACCGCGATCTAACTCTCAATGTTCCAACCCTTGAAATTGACGGCTCAACCGTAGCAGGTTCTGGAAACGTTATCCTAAACGCAAAGCCAGTCACCACGACCTTAACTGCAGTGGCTGGTTTCCCTGGTTTAACTATTACCGCACGTAGTACTGCCCCGGCTCACCTTCATGGTGGCAGTTCGATTAAGGGAGCTGTCTTAGGTACCGCCAACATTACCGGGCGTATAACTTCAGAAGGTGCGATTGCCTTAGGAGCAGCTGATTTCTTGATTCATTCCGTGGGCATGGTTGATGCTAGAGGCACTCCTGTACGTTTGCTTGATGTTACCGCTGCTATAAGTGCAGCGCACGCAAGTGGTCACCCTTTATTAACGAGCAGCCAAGTTGGTGGCGCAACTGTAGTTGACCACGTAGCACCTTTAGATTTGGTAAGAAGCTTAGGTAATTTACCATTATTTAGTGACGCAGCGTTACCAGCAAGTGTAAGTTTAGGTGCGGCCTTACCACTAGTAGAGGAATTCTCGCGTCAAATGTTGCGTGGGCTTGTCACGGGAAGTTTAGGAGTAAATGAATCTACCTTACGGATGATGTGTGCCAATGCCGAAGAGTTTGCCCAGCAACGCCACCGCAGAGTCATGGAAGAAGAATCTCGAGTAAACGGTGCATTAGTGAGGTTTTCCAGGTATCCAAGCATTACCGAAGCAGATATGCAACAAGCAGCCTATGCGATGGTTTACACTAAGTTTAAAGAAGGGGTAAGCCACACTACCGCAGCCATACAAGCAGAACGTCGCCATCAATTAGCCCAAGCTGTAGATGCAGAACTAGAGCAAGCGATCACCCAGCCAACCTCAACACCAACTCTTGAAGCTTGGATGGTAATTCCGGCGCAACAAGCTCCTAGATCGTTAACGGAAGTGCGCGGGGCAAATGTTACTTTAACTGGCAGCTCATCTATCTCACTTGAAAGAGGTCGTGAAACGGTTAGAGAAGGTGATGAAGTTAGGGGTCGTGAATTTGAACGACATTTAGACCCAGTATTAGTCGAAGCTACCACAGGCAGGGTTACCCTAGATGCCCCTCATACCGTTTTAGCGGATGCGAGGCCAAGTGGTACTCAGGGGGTGGCGATAACCGGCACTGTAGTTGATGCCAGCCGTCCTTTGGCAAGTCATTCCTGGGATCACACTGAAGCATTACGACGCCAACAAGAAGAAGAGGCAATGCGCTCAAGTATGGGTGGTGGTATGGGAATGGGCGGAATGTTCCCAGAAACCTCTGCGGTTAGCTTTAGCTTTGGAGCTGGCGGCACATCCGTTTCAGGCTTTACGCCAAGTTCAGGTGGTGATTGGCAAAGTATTGAACATCCAGGACGTCGTGAGATGATGCGCCAAACTGAGATGGCACGTCAGTATCCATTTATGAGTCGACAAGAGCGTGAAAGAGCGCATGCTTTAGGCACCCCCGGGTTTGATCCTATGGCAGAGTTTGAGCGTATGATGTCAGTGGCAAAACCACAAGATACCTACAGAAGGATTGTACCGAACGGCATTATTGAACGCATGGAAACCCATGCTTTCCATATGCAGCAGGAACATGCTTGGGAACAGTTTCGACAAGAGCTGGAAGAAGCAGAAACTCTAGATGCCAGAGCATCCTCCGCAGCATCTGCAGACGCCAAACCACCTAAGACTACTAGAGAAGCTATTGGAGTTTCAGCAAGTAAAGCAGCAATTAAAAAGGTCATGGCAGAAAACCCAGGGTTAGCTAAAACCCTAGAAGTACAAAAACGTGCTAAAGCACAACTACGTGAAGCTGCGAGGTTGGAACAGCTAGATGGTGAACTAAGTCGTGATGCTTATATCAGCAGACTAAGCCTTGATGCTTTGGATGCGGATGGCCTGATGAGTGCTAAAGAAATGGCCCAGAGCTTACGTTTAAGTGCTTATCGCATGATAGCGGAGACTAATGATTATTTGAATCAGTTCGCAAGAGAGCATCCTGATTTAGCATACTACACAGTGAAAACCTTGGAATACGGAGCAATGGCGTTGCACGCTGGTGCTTATGTAGGAGCTGCGATGACTGCAGGTCCAGCAGGAGTAGCGACATTGTTTGCGATCGAGCAAGCGATGGGAGCAACCTTACAAGCGGCAGTTGAGGCTGGTGGAGAGCATGCGGCAAGATCTGCAAGTAATCCCTTAGAAGCTGAGCGCTTACGTGAAAGCTTCTATGAGTTAGTTGGCAAAGGAGAGATGGTTGGGACATTTATTTGGTTTAGCAAAGGCTTAAGGGGTAGTAAACCAGGCCACCTTAAACCCGAAAGTCATCCGACAACGCACCATCCTAAAGCACAAAAGATGTTGGATTGTCTCAAAGAAGGGTTTGGCAAGACCAGAGAATACGTTAGAGACCAATTTAATTACAGAGAGCATTTTGCCGCTGAGAGACTACGACTTGAAGCTAGAAAGAAGTCAACGAAGTTTGGTAGGTATGCTGAGGCTGAGGATGTTGGGTTACTGCGTCACAAACCATTGGAGTTTGACTATTCTTCTCATGGTGCACCTTATAGTTTACGGGTTGATCCTCTAACTGGAACTGGGCCAATGCATGTGGATGCACGGAATTTTACGAGTGCAACTTCTCATACAGCAGATGGTGCACAAAGAAATGCTAAACAATTCTGGCAACTATGGAAAGAAAAATATCCAGATACAATGAGTGCAGGAAATTTGGAGAAAATTAACTTACGTAGAGATACTCGAGCTCCGCGCGTAGACGAGCAGTGGATACGACATTTTCCAGAACACGCAGAATATTTAGGAGAAATACTGGTGCATCATCATATAGATCATGGTCATTTAACAACCGCATTGCCTTCCACGCTTCATGGAAGAGCTCCAGGTAATGCAATGTTCCATGATATTTTAAGGGGTAAAAAATGATCAATACGTTACAGGATCTTGTAAAATTTACCGATAACCTTTTTAAGGAGCTTGGTGCTAAGGAGCATTTTAAAGATGTGCTAATAAATTTCAAAGTAGACGAAGAAAATGAACAAGGAAAATTAAATGGACCATTGTCAGCTTTACCTCAGACTTACTGTAATGTCATAAAAAAGCTTGATATAACTGGTGTGCTTCTTGGAGGATTTTGTTTATCACCCTATTCTTTGAAAAAAGAAAAAATAGAAGGACAGTTGCGAAAAGCTTTTGATGATCCATTTTTCCCTAAAGAATTCATGGATAAACATCGCATGTATCAAGTTGGTTCGTGTAACACTGATTTAATCTGCGTAACTGCAGGCACAGAACAATTCACAAATGGAGAAGTCTTATTAGTTGAAGAAGGATTTGACATTTACAACCCTCAAGATGCTCAAATTCACCTATTAGCAAAAGATTTTGAACAGTTCTTGATTATCGCTGGCAACTTTGACCAAGTACGTAGTGAAATAAATGAAGATGAATCAAATTATGCTGAAAAAAAAGAGGAGTTTTTAGATCGTTTAAAAAAACTGAAGGTTGACGAAAAATACTATAGTGCATGGTGGTAAGTTTGTTTTGTTAAGCGTGTTACTGATCCACAAAGGATGCATCTATCTGCCACCACGTATGCACTCAACAATTATCACATCATCTTTACCTCATGATTAATTTAATCATATAAATGCTCACTGCTGAAAACACCCCTACTGCGACTAAAATGAGAACCATGTATTTTAAAAATGTTTGATGTGTGAATATTTCATTCGTGTGTTTTTACACTAATTTTGTTATCATGCAGGCTTAGGTTAATTATGTAAGTGCTCTCTTTACCCTAAAGAATATGACTTAATATTTGTATCAGAAGTTTAGACGGAAGTATTTAAAAAGTTTGATTGCCTGCCTAATAATGCAACAGGAATGCCACGATTGGTTAATCAAAAAGTATTAGATATCTTCAATAAGTTATGCCCCGATGTTCAGCCTTTCTTAATTATTTAGGGCATGCTAACTTTTTCTAATTAAACAAATTTGCTCTATGGTCTGCAACGCTGTTTTCATATCACATGCCTTAACCACCATCAGCTCTTGGATGAATAGGTTTAAGGCATTTTTATAAATTTCAAGCTCACCATTTACATTGGTACCAGCTGCAATAAGTGGTCGTAGCTCACTAATCACTTCAGCAATTAAATGCAATTGGTTAGAGGTAATTTTTCTGTAATACACTCTTTGGCGACGTTTCCAATCTCCGTAAATCCTTTTTAGTTTGGAAAGTATCTGCAACGCCTCATGCATTTGTTTGGGGGTACTTAAGGAGCGACAGTCAATATTGTTAAGCTTGTCTTTTGGTAACTTTAACACCATTTTGCTTTGCGCAAAATTAATTACAAGCATTTCATAATTTTTGCCATCTACATTGACTTGCTGGTAGCTATCACATTTACCAATACCGTATTTAGGAAAAACCAAGTAATTGCCAATGGTAAATTTGTTTTTTGTCATGTTGCTCTATGGTTTACGAACGTGCTTCTTTTTTACGCATGGTTTTTGTATTCAATTCTATAAATTTGGCCACATCAGGAAAATAATAGAAGTGATTGGGTTCTTCACCAGGAACATTTTCAAGTTGCTGTGATTGTATGCCTGCAGCCTCTAAAAGCCTAAATACCTGCGCTGGAGGTTTACGCATTAATTTAGCAACCTCTTTGATTGAAACGAATTGACTGTGTAGATTTAAAAATATGGACATGTTGTATCCCTACCTCTTGGTTGCAAATTGTTAAACACAGCATTTAACCATAGCATATTCCATTAATGCTAGTGCATCAGCCTCATTGTCATCTTTAGGATGATATCCCTTAGCCTTAACCGCATCGATAACGGCTTGTTTGTTAGCATTACCCTTACCTGTAGCATGC
>CAMASM010000058.1 GCA_945860985.1 Candidatus Finniella inopinata | reverse complement strand
CAGATGTGAAAAATATGAAACAAGAGGAATTTGATGAAGTCATGGAAAATTACAATACAACACCCAGAAAATCTTTGGGATGGTTAACTCCTCTTGAGGCCTTTAATGAAAATTTACACCGTGTTGCACTTCGAACTTGAATGTGGCCTTCACTTATTAGCATTTTTAATAAACTTTTAGCTATTACATCATAGGTGCTGGCTTCAGCTGCCTCTGGATCGAACCACCTAAGCGCGTAGTCTAAGTGTATAGTTTGTTCAGTGGGGCTAAGTTTTTTGAAGTGATCTGCTATAATCATTGCAGCAAGAGCCTTTCTCTCAGTTAATGGCTCTACTTCAATCACAAAAGCTGGCTCACCTCTTGTTGCCGCCTCTACCGTCGCTGTATTCAGCGCTTTCACTGCCTTATCTCTATTTTTGACTGCTTCATTTAACCTTGCTGCCTTTTTTACTGCGTCTGGCTCATTCCTTGCGTTTGCGTGTTCCAATCTTGCTGTTTCTACCATTTTTTTTGCATCTGTTACTGCCTTCGGTACTTCCACCGCTACTCTTCCTCCTCCTGTGGGTCCTACTCCAAACACACTCTCTGAATCACCTGCTGGTGGTGCAACCTTTAAATTTTTTGTGAGTTCGATGAGACACTTCAGCACTGCCTCAATACCCTCATTCTTCGAGCATGCCCCAGAAGAAGCCAGAAGGCTTTCTATAAGAGATTGAGATCCAGACTTCTTTGACGGGCAACTTTTGCTAGCACTAGGCAAAACTTCGTGATCGCACCTGCCGTGATGAGGCATGCCAGAATCCAAAACCCCCACAGGTATTTCTGTGATAACCCTAATGCATCTGTTGTTCCTTTCTCTTTCCTGGCTTATCCCATATGGATTTTTGCCATCGCACGCCTGCGAGGGGGTAAAGCTTACGGCACAAAGTAGGGCCGCAGTACTGAATATTTTCATATATAGTCTCCATGTATGTTTGAATTGAAAAATGAGAGTAAATGAAAGTCACTTCATTGCTCCGTTAAGTATTATTATTATATTAATAGGTTAATATTTCGTTAATTAACGAAGCGGAAATTGCTGCTTATAGCTTAATTACTTTAAAATAGTTCTGGATTTTATGACTGGAGCACCGCAGCCCTAACGGGCCTCGTGATGACAGGAACTCTGGCATTCTGCGTCTTTGCGAGTAACCCACCACCCAAGGGGATGGCCCCCGTTTTTCAACGGGGCAGAGCTTGAACGTAATGACCAGATCTCGTCATCGCGAGCATAGCGTCGCGATCCAGTCCTATAAATTCAATATTGATGCTAATCACTGGATTGTTACGCTCCTATGGATCTCACAAAGACGTCTTACAAAACTCAAGCTTTCCGCCATGTTGAAGGTTTCGTCATTAGAAGGACCCCAGCGAAGGTTGGGGGGACGTGGCAATCTAGAAAAATGTAATCAATTTTATAGTAGTTTAGCTTTACCTGCTTGCAATTTCCTCCAAGCTATAAACGCTCCCATGGTAGCGCGGCAAAAGCTATATCTTTGATTGCGGTTGATCTTGGTAGTTTAGACCAAGGGTTAGACCAAGGTTCAACCCAAATTGCAGACCAATTGTCCCGAATGTATTCTGGTGGTGCTCCTGCCTCTATTAGTGCGTTTAAGACATCATTGGCTATATCAACATTAGTCCTTAATGGGTTAACAACTTTGGGTGAAGACATGGCAGCATTAACCGCAACTTTTAAATACTTAATTTTTGCATCAGGTGCTAATGTTCTGAAGTGATTCCTCATAGTCGTAATCATCTTTCCTGCTATTGATGATGGCGCTGGCTCTTCATACACAAAAACTGGGTGACCTGCTGCTATTGCCTTTGCTGCCGCTTCATTCGCTGCTGCCACCGATTTCGTTGCCTCGCCATTTAACTTCGCTACCTCTGCTGCAGCTATTTCTGCTGTTCTTGCCTTGAAATCCGCATTTGTTCTATTGCGCAAATTCGTCATATCTTTTTGATAAAGATTCTCCGCCAGATTTGCTGCCTCTTTTGCCTTTGCTGCTGCCAGCTCAGCAGTTTTCGCTCGCTCTGCTGCATTTCTTGCCGCATTCACTTCCGCCACTCCTGGTCCTCCTCCTATACCAAACGTTGGCTCGTTCTCTGGGTCACTTGCTGCTGATGCAACCTTTAAATTTTTTATGAGTTCTATAAGAAGGTTTTCTATAAGAGCTTGAGGCCCTGACTTCTTTAGCACATTAGCACAAGGGTGCTCACATATGCCGTGGTGAGATATGCCAGAATCCACCACCCCACAAGGTATTTCTGTGATAACCCTAATGCACCTATTGTTCCTTGTATTTTCCTGGCTTATCCCATATGGATTGCCACAATCGCTTGCCTGTGAGGGGTTGAAGCTTATGGCACAAAGTAGGGCCGCAGACTTAAATATTTTCATATATAGTCTCCATGTATGTTTGAATTGAAAAATGAGAATCAATGAAGGTAAGTTCATTGGCTCTCAGAAAATTTCTTAAATTTCAGGCCATAGCCGCCACTGATAAAATCATAATTTTGGTTAAGGATGGCATTCCTGTTAGTTCAGGCAAATATTCAGTAATCTTTGGGTATGGTGCTCCTATTTTTCTTAGGGCTTTTAAGAGAGCACTAGCTCTTGCAGTATCGCTTAAGGAGTCCTTATCGCGTAGGGAGGGCCATTCAAAGTTAACCACATCTTGTAGCATTTTAATTTTTTCAACTTTTCTGCCATCTGCGTTGAAGAATGCTTGTTTACGGTCGTACACTACCTTTTCTGGTCGCGTTAATGTAGGTTCTTCAAGCAAAAAAGCTGGCTGACCTTCAGCTAGCGCTGCTTTTGATGCTGTATCCACGTCTTTCAATGCATTCTTTGCTATTTCTTCTGCTGCTTTTGCTATCGCTATTCTCCTGTTCTTTTCTTCTGTCTTAAGATTGTCTGCATTTGCTGCTTCTCTTGCCTTTGTTGCCGCTTCGTTTGCAGTTTTTGCCACGTCTCTCGCCGTTTCCACTGCCTTAGTCAGCTCATGCGGTGCTACTCTGCCTCCTCCTGTGGCTCCTGCTCCAAACGTTGGCCCGTTCTCTGGATCACCTTCCGGTGGTGCAACCTTTAAATTTTTTGTGAGTTCTATAAGAAGCTGAAGAACTGATGCAGCAAATGGCGTCTCTGTTGAGCACTTGCCACCAGAAGAAGCCAGAAGGCTTTCTATAAGAGATTGAGATCCTGCCTTCTTTGACGGGCAACTTTCGCTAGCACTAGGTAAGCATGCATGCTCACACCTGACGCATCTGCTTGCCATGCTTTGGTGAGAAACATCAGAACCCAACATCCCCACAGGTATTTCTGTGATCACCCTAATGCACCTGCTGTTCCTTGTGCTTTCCTGAATTAGCCCGTGTGTATTGCCATCGGTAACGCTAGCATGTAAGGGGATAAAGCTTACGGCACAAAGTAGGGCCGCAGTACTGAATATTTTCATATATAGTCTCCATGTATGTTTGAATTGAAAAAATGAGAGTAAATGAAGGTCACTTCATTGCTCCACTAAGCATTATTATTATATTAATAGGTTAATATTTCGTAAATTTTGCAATTAAAAATCTCTTAATACTGCTTTATTAAGTATTAAAGTTTGAGACAACTTTGCAGTGCATTAGGTTACTGTGACAAAAAGTTGGTAGTAGATAGAAATTATATTTCACCATTAACAATATTTTAACCTTTTTACTGCATTATTATCAGTATAAAGAATCCAATTCTTACTAAGGATACATATGAAAAAGACACTTAGGATCGCTTTATCCCTAATCATCCTGGGATCAGCTAGCACTGGTGATATATTTGGGTCATTAAATATACCAGGTGATCCGACTGGCAGCACTACACCAGCTGCTAGCACGCCTAGCGTCCCAGCTCTACCTCCATCAGATACTACAAGTAATGGACCACAACCTACGCCTCCCCAAGATCTCTTGCAGGATCGTGATAAGCACGCTTTTCCTAAGGGTCACACTGTACCACCACCTCAGACCACCACTTGTGAAGATGATCTTATCCATAACCTGATGTATCAGTTGTCATATGAGTTAAAAAAATTATTCTCAACAGGAGGCCCAAGCACAGCGCGATGGGAAATAGATTCTAAGAGTCTCATTAGGTTAATTCAAGTATTCGAGCCGCAGTTCAATGGAAGAACCGCCTTTGGTTCCAACACTACTGATGCAAGCACAGAACCACCCACGTTTGGATTTGGGGAACCTCCTCCTGATTATTTTCCGATTGAGGGTAGGATGTTCAACACGGGGATTGGGCCTGTTGATACTCTTGAGATCGATATAGCAAACCTGGAGAGCGAGCTAGAAAGACTGGAGAGAGAGAAAGCAAACCCACTACTAATGATGAATCTTATGGCGTTTAATTCTTGGTTTATAAGTCATGAGCTTGTTAAGGCCAAGCTTGATGAGCTTATTAGTAAGCGCCCACCTAAGCCCAGAGAGTTTTTTTGGCATGATCATTTTCCAGATCCAATTCCAGACTCGCTTTAAATATTTTAAAAAGGAAATACTCAAATGAAAAATTTCTTAAAAGCAAGCACCCTATTAACAGTTTTGGCAGTTACGATTCAGCCTATTTGTGCTGCAGAAATTGTGATACGCGATTTTACTTTACACAATTCGGAAAACATCACGGAGATAATGGAGGCAAAAGATAAAATTACGCGTATGAATGCAGAAGATCCCTATGGAAGCACAGTTGAAAGGGCCCTAGATCTTGAAAAGAGTGAAGCAGCAGAAAAAATATCCCAGGCAAGTCTTGCAACTAAACTTGTCCAAAATACAGAAGTTGAAAAAGCTATGCGGGCACAACAGGCAAAAGGTACAGCTAGGTCTGACTCAATTAGAACGTCTGATCCAAGCTTCAGTGCATTCATACAGTTACTTTTGGATTATAGGAACCGGCTCACGATTTGCCCCAAGATGGGTACGCGCGTTTTGCCCTACGCGTACACCGAGGACAGGAGTTTTGTCTGGATTACCATGGAAGAGAATGCCGCGGCTTTGCAATTAGCAGCCTTTAATCTTACAGCTCTTCTATCACAACTCAAAGCGGATTTGGATTCTCCAGTACCATCACGCCAGAAAATTATTCGGAGTTTCAATGCAATGCTCCAGCAAGCTAAAGATATGACAAACTTAATACGTCTAACGGAAGAAAAAGATTATATATCTATAAACAAGCAAGCAATTGAAGGAATGGATGATAGGCTTAAAACTGTGAAAGACGCCTTAAATTCTGCAACAGCAATCGAAGATGAAATTGCAAAAGATAGAGCGATAGCTGAGATGTTTGGTACATTTTTAGGCGGGGCAGCTGCTGTAGGTATACAGGCAGCCGGAACAGCGGCGGGAGATCCTATGGTAGGTATGGCGGCAGGATCCTCTGCTGCGGCTTTTGGAAGCTCTGTGGTTAGCCTTATTGCAGGTCCGATTTTAAAAAATCGTGAAATACAGAGTGCACACCAGCAAATAGAGAAATATGGTTCTCTTGGGGCTTTTAACTCAGCCTCTCTCACTGCGCTAGCAACCTCCATGGAACTCGGGAAGCAGCTTTTTAAGGAACAATGGATAACACAATGGGAAAATACAGCGGATGACTTAGTAAACCACTGCATAGACTATTTCAACTCATTACACGCTCAAATAGAGTATCAACTCCGAAATCTCCCAGTAGCCCCAGTGGTCGATGCCTCAAATAGAGATACGACTATAAATAACGTCTTTTTAGACATTCTAAGCAGAGTTCAGAATTTAGCAGATGACATTAACACAGTGAGCGATATCGCTCAAGACCAATCCTTAGCAAATTCCTCATCAGCTTTTAATGCGGCATTAGGAGCAGATAAAGCCAAAGCGCTCCAAGATGGTGTTACAAGTCTTAAAAAGAGCGTAGATGGCCCAACAAGTCTGAAGTCTCTACTTACACGTCTATTTACTGATTGGCAGAGCTTTCAAACCACAAGTGGCGATATCGAAAGCGTAAAGGGAGCACATGAAATAGGAAGAGTAAATACTGACGAAAACCAAAAGAAACTAGAAGCTGCTATTGTAGCAATCACAACGATTCAATCCAACATTCCTGAAGTTTCTAATTATTTCCTTGTGTCTGGGTCTAATCCTAAGCCTTTATACTCAACTACTCTTAATACATTTTCCAGCATTGCCGAAAGCCTCATGAAAATGGCTCTTGACAATATTCAGAATGCAAACAGAGCCTTAGTAAAAGCAGCTCCTCTAATTGTAGGCGACATGGTTGCAAATGAGCAAAATTTACTCATGGTGTTATCTACAAATACCCTATCTGTATCACTAGCAAATCAGTGGGCAACTAAAATGCGTAGTGATCATCCAGCACAGTATAATCAAAACTTAAGTTTAGAAAGTCTTTCTCTAGTCATTCAGTATGCCTTCTCAATGGATACAAGTGCAAGAAAAGCAGCTTTTCTATCTGCAATAACATCTTATCCCCAATTTGCAATTTTGGGCCTATATAGCAGTATAGCGCCAAACCTATCTGCCCGTATAAGCAATGCATTCAGTCTCTGCTCAAGGATATCTGAAATTCCAGACTATGCTACGCAAATGCAAGCAGATGTCACCAACTTAACCAAATGGGTTGACGAGTACTTAACTGATGCAAAAACGTACTTGAATCCTTGAATCCAATTGTCTAAGTGTCTAGGAACTGTTAACAAACCAATTTTTTAATTAAAGCAAGAGCGATGAAGGAGTTGAAGGTAATATCGAACTTATCGACACGTAAGGCCAATCTTCTATGCTCTTTGATTTTTCCGAAAAACGCCTCAACCCTCCAGCGCCATTTGTACACCGATATTCTTTACGATTCTTTCTAGGCGGTATATCTGCCTTGATTTTGTAGTCGGTTAATGCTGCTCTAATTTTGTCATCGTCATATCCCTTATCTGCAACAAACCTTTTGATTCCCATCTTTTCCAGAGGCACCAACATTGGGATAACTGGCTCAGAGTCATGAACACTTGCACCTGTTAATTGAATACTGATCGGTTCATTTTTAGCTAAAATAGCGTGTATTTTTGTGCCATTTCCTGCCACATTCTTGCTAATGCTTTGAGGGCCTCTTTTTTTTCTAGCCCCTAGGCCGTGTCGGTGAACCTTTACAGTGGTTGAGTCCATGAAGACAATATCCATTTCTATGTGTTTTCCCTGCTTTAATTCGAAAAAAATGTTCCACAATAAGCCATTCTCGCTCCATCGTTTAAAACGGGTGTATATCGTATGCCACGGTCCATATTCCTTAGGGCAATCACGCCATGGAATACTGATCGATAACATTTTTAGCATTGCACACAAACAAGTGTAATGAGAAATTTTAGGTGGTCTACCACCAGATACAGTTGTATGGCGCATAATGATTGGTAGAATGTGTAAATTGAAAAACTCTTCTTTAATTGGGTAAAGGCGATCTGTCATCTTGGCTAAATTCCTTTTTGCCCAGTCTATCACTATTGTCTTGGTTTGTTAACAGTTCCTACTAAAGGAGGAATAGTTATAATTCTAAACCCTTACCCTTTTGCATATCCAAAGCTTTAGAGGCAATTTCTAAATTGCGTTGCTGATACTGTATATTCAGCTGTTTGATTTCAGAAAATATTTTATCCTGCAGAGCAGGGACATAATTCTGACGCACTTCTAGTGGAGCATTAGGCTGGAACCCAAATATCTCCTTAAAACTATTCTCGGCTTGGATATAACGGTCTTTGCTTTGATTATGGGTATTGATCACACTAACTGCTTTAAAATGATTATCATAAGTTGTTACGCTATCGGTTCGTTCATTTTGATTAGCAAAAATCGTCGCAGCTACTAAACAAACTCTAGCACGTTCATTATCTGTCATGGGCAAGCTGCCAAATTCACGTAAGTTGTAAACCATGAAAGTAGCGCGTTTTAAGGTCCAATCATCCGAAGTTTTAATATTAGAGGTTTGATAAGCTTCCTTTAAAACATCAAAGATTTTGTGGACATGCTGATAATCGGCCTGGTCTAAATTGCCAAATGTTGCATCTAACTTATGCTGGCATATGATTTGGTCAATTTTACCACTATGAATTAGCGAATTAGGCAGGTCTTTTAGAATTTCTGCTTTCGTTAGCTTTTGCTCAAACGCCTTTGCCAAAATTTCCCTAATGTTTATGCCTTCAGGAATCTTATCTGCTAAATCCCATTTGTGGGGCAGAGTAGGGGGCAAGTCGACGATTTTGAGTTTATTATTGATTATTGCTGTATCAGTTACCTCTTTATCAATTACTGCTTGTGGATTGGCTTGAGATTTTAAAATATCCGCAATTTTAACTGCAGCGCTGATTCCGGGTTTATCATTATCTGGCCAGATTGTGACATCTCTATCTTTTAGTACTGTCCAATCAGATTTGTTCACCGAGCCACAACCACCAGACCAGGTAACTACTGCATATTCTGGAAGTAGGGCGCGTGCTGCTTCGGCAGTTTTTTCACCTTCTACAATTAATACAGGTGCATCAGGTTTTTGTTTGAGTTGTTCTAGGCCATACAATGGGCGATCATTACCAAAACCTTGCCATTTCCACTGCTCTTTACCTTTATCATTACGGCAATAAGTCAGGGTAGGGGTGATTTTGTTGCCGTGCTTATCTTCCAACCTCACGACATAGCCTAGGATGTTATTATCAGCATCTTTGTAAGCATAACGATTTATTTCCTGGCGGCCTTTAAGCATGTAATCCAAACTGCTGTTTGCTTTTAAATCAACATAGGCTTTGGAAGCAGGATAAATCGGCACCCATTCTTGCTTTGCTTGCGGTAATTGCTGTGGGTCTTTAATTATCTCATTCCTGCTAAATCTACTTTGCAGTCGGTCATTGCCTAACCATTCAGCTCCTTGAACCTTTGTTACCATAACGCCATTCCGTAGTTTTTTGGATGTGCGGTTTACCTAGGAACTCGTAAGCCAAATCTTTAATGTTAGCATTGAGTTTTTGTTTAATAAATCTTGCATCCAGTGACTTTTGATATCTATCAATGTTAATACTCTGGGCTTGAAACTCGCTATTTAATTGGTCTTTACCTGCGTATATATCAGTTTTATTTGATGTGTATTTTCCATAAGTATTATTATACAATTCATTATTATACCATACTTTGTGTGTTTTTTCACTATATTTATCAGTACTTTGACTTTGGATAAACTGCCTACTTTGCGCCTCTACGGTTTTGCTATTGATGCCATAAACACGACTAAATTGATTCACAAATTCGCGATGCAACGGATAGTTCTCAGCAATGGTTTGTGCCAAAGCGTTGCGTTCATGACGTACCTCGTTAAACTTCTCGTAATCAGGGTGGCTGTAACATTTACTGCCAGGATGGGTTTTCCTAATTGTATTCCACATTCCTCTGGCTAAATGTGCTGTCTCACCGTACAGCTCCACTGTGATTTTTGCCTTAGTTTCGGCAAGTGATAATGGTCGAGCTTTAAGACATGTACTGATTTGCAGCATTTCTTGGGTAAGACCAGCTTGATTGATATAAAGCTGGTGCTTACTAAAATCTTCTAGAATTTCTTTACCAATATGTACCTGGTCTTGCTTAATTTGATGGTAAGTTTGCCAATCAATTTGTCCAGATTGGCTACTGTCTTTGCCACGTTGTTGAAGTGCTGCCACTGCATCCAAAGCACACAATCGATACTCCTGAACTCTTTGCCAAGCTGCTTCGTTTTCGCTACGGATTGTATAATCTTTTACCGGATCCTTATGTTCAAATCTACTTAATTGGCTAGTTAACGCTTTAAAACTGGTAAAGTCTTCTTTAGCATAAACAGGAAAAGCAAATAAGCGAACGCCAATAGTTTTTTCAAGATCCCCATCAACATTAGAAAAGGGAGCAAATTTTTTGACAACTCCACCCCCCAGGTTTAGCCTTAAAGTAGGTGTTTTATAGACTCCCTCGGCCAGGAACTCTTCAACATCATCACCGACTGGAACCATATCAGGTGTAATATCTCTAATTAAAGAATATACTCTTAACTGAACACGTATAGGTTAATTTCCCCACAAATCCCGAAAAGCTTTGCATTCAAGAGCACTTCTTAAGGGTGCTGGTATTCCTTACTTACCGATATTAAGTCTCTTACCTCCCCACAACGGTATTTCTGTGCGCCACTCACAAAAATACCAAAAAAGTATTCGTGCGAAGATTCAGCCGCGCTTGTACTTGAGCAGCCGCCACTGCCACTAGCGCTTTCACTTTCAGCTTGTATAGTAGCCGTTATGCGAACCCTTACAAGTAATACATTCTTATTAGATTTTGGATCTTCCACCCCAGTATTAAATACTTTATGGTAAGCCACCACCTGGTGCATATATCCTGGAACATCGCGAATAGATTCTCCTATTTCTCTTGGCGCAACATACGCAAAAGTCTTACTTAAATTATATTCGTTAGGTTCTCTTTTACTATTAGTGTATCGATGACCATAATGGTGGTCGGTACTAAATTCAAAGCCTGCCAGCACTACTTCATCAGGTGCGCGAGCAGGATCAAAACGGTATGGCAATATTTTTATAGCGGTTATCTTTCTGTCATCAAATGCACCCCCTGCACCATCTACAGTAATGCTTGAGTAAATAAGCAAAAGAACCAATTGCAAAAAAATAGATAAACGCTTCATTATTAAGCACCCCCCTCCCTCTTTAAATTATGGTTACTTTAGATAGGCATTCCAGCCACAGACCTTCCAAATTTTCAACAAAGTATTCACCATTTAAATGGTTATAATGAAAATAAGTTGAAAATTTTTTTTACTTTGAAATAAAGAAAAAAAATCTTTAATTAATTTTACACAAAAATAGTATTTTTGTATTACGCCTATACTACTTCGGAAATTTATAGCCACATTCAAGTTCGAAGTGCAACACGGTGTAAATTTTCATTAAAGGCCTCAAGAGGAGTTAACCATCCCAAAGATTTTCTGGGTGTTGTATTGTAATTTTCCATGACTTCATCAAATTCCTCTTGTTTCATATTTTTCACATCT
>CAMASM010000057.1 GCA_945860985.1 Candidatus Finniella inopinata | reverse complement strand
ATTGAGGACTTCGATTGCCAAAGCTTCGCTATTTTCACTCTTTCCTCATAAGATAAGTGGTGATATTTTTCCAAATGCAACTCCATTTTTTTGTTTGTATTTCAACTAACATCTTATGGTGTTGCACTTCATTTTAGAACAGGCGCTTTCTTAAAAATCTATAATCAATCTTTAATCTTCCTAAGTTTCGAACATATTGATCTTGACGCTTGGTAATAGGCTTTAATTTCAATTCACACAAATTTATTTCTATTCGCTTAGAAATGGCAATAGCTCGTATTTAATTCGCTTAAATACTTGTTATTTGTCATTTATGCGCGTGTCAAATCTCCAATTATGTAATCTTTATATATAGGATTGATAATAAATATTAACAAAAGGAAAATAAAAATGTTTAAATTTAAAAAACTATACGTGCCACTTCTCTTGTCGGCGGCAATAAATATAGGGAGTGTGCATGCTTCTTCAGCAGCTGTTCTTGGTGGGGTGGTTGATACTGATTATGCAGATTCTGCAAGGGTCTCATCATCAAGTGCATCATCATCTTCATTAAGCGAATCTATATCCTCTTCATGGGTTGCAGAAAGCGTTGATAAACAAGTAGACGCCTGGGAAAAAGTTCACAAGGCTAAAAGAGCAATTACAGATTTTTCAAATGTAAAAACAAATTTACCACCATTATTAGATCGCATTGCTTACATGGCTGGATACGTTCGCAATGCTATTGCTGGAATTAAAGAAAGAGAAGATAGGGCTAATGCAATTACGCAGGAAGCAAAATCTTTATGCAAATCCGGTAAACTTACTTTCCAAGAAGCAACAAGATTGTTTGGAGATCTAGCAGTAGCTTGTGATAAGACGGTGTCTTTAAGTAAGCTAGTGGGTCTCAACTATTCTGAATTATACTGTGATATTGCATTTTTATGCATACCAGAAGGCGGATTAAAAATTAGTCGTTTTGTTGATGGCTATTTACGTAATATCCCTCTAGTTTTTATGGCATTGCCTAACCAACCACAGGAAAATGGACCACATTGTAACCACTTTAAAGAAGTTCTTCAATTTTACAGTCATGAGAGTGGTCACTTACCTAATAGCTTCTCTACACAATGGCTAAATCAATCATGGCCACTGCATCTGGAGAAAATAACTGCCGTTCGGAATCAATTTAAGCCTGGATCGAAAGAAAGAAATTACATTGATGTATTATTATTCGATGCTTTTCATGAGAGACAAATGCTCCCTTATAACTTGCCAGAGATTAAAATTTCTCAACGTAGAAAAACTCATTTAGAATTTGATTGTGCTGATATGAAAAATTTGGCTACTTTTTTAAAAGGGAAAGAAGTAATTTCAAATGAGGCCTTTTTTGGTACTTTAGATGCTGCTAACAAATGCTTGAAATTTGAGTCGTCATGCGGTAGTGGTAAAGAACAACAGGTTCCATGTGCTTTTTTATCTTCTGTGGATCCCAATGTAGAAACAGTTGTTGCAGAATTAATGGTATGTGATCAGCTGTTTAAATGTCGACTTTATGGATTTAAACGTCACGTAGATAGTGTCGCAGATGTGATCTACTTATTAAAGTATGCTGGTGTTACAACTCTTTCTGATGGCAAAACCCCAATCCCTGTAAGTATAACAGTTGATAACGCTGAAGCAGTAGTAGAACGCTTTAATCAATTTGTTGGTGAAACATCAGCGCTTTTGCTTTCTCACATTAACGGTAAGCCACTAGTTTAACTAGGGAAAAGCTAAGGCTTGGCATAGAGATTTAGTGTGTTAGTGTAGGATTCCTTCTGGTTTGACGGAAAGAATCTTACACATGATTACATTAACGTCATGTGACAGCTCCAATTATTCAATATGAACTTGTACAACAATAGTTGTATTTGTTTACTGTATTTAGTAGAGTTAAAATTGAAGGTAAAGTTGACCCAAAAGAGGGATTGAAATTTAGATGCGCTTTTTTCCAATACAAGCCATCATTGCTATATCTATTAATATTGGCGGATA
Organism: Candidatus Finniella inopinata; assembly: GCA_945860985.1. GTDB lineage: Bacteria > Pseudomonadota > Alphaproteobacteria > Paracaedibacterales > CAITNM01 > CAITNM01. Next base: position 9,161 of record CAMASM010000057.1, on the reverse strand, counting down.
ACCGCCAGTATCCTTTTTTATGCCCTGTTTCGCAGTTTCACTCTACTCTTTAAAAAATTAAGGATCGTCTATGTCTAAAAGAATTTTGCCTTACGCAATGTGGGTATTCCCATTAGCATTTTTTACATATCAGTTTATTTTAAGGCTTTGGCCAAGTCTAATGATGCAGCAAATTATGCTGCAATTTCAAATTGATGCTACTGGCTTTGGGTTTCTAGCTTCAATTTATTACTATGGATACGCAGGTATGCAGTTGCCTATTGCTGTATTGCTTGATCGTTATGGAGCACGTTATGTGGTATGCTTATGTGCTATTACTTGTGGTTTAGCAACGTTACTGTTTACATATACCACTAACTGGCATTTGGCTTTATTAAGTAGATTCCTAGTCGGAGCAGGATCTGCCGCTGGCTTTTTAGCCACATCAAAAGTGATTTCTCAGTGGTTTGGTCGACAATACTATGCGCGTATGGTTGGTTTTTCATTTACTGTTGGCTTGCTTGGTGCCATATATGGTGGTAAACCAGTTAGCCTTTTGGTAGAAAACTTTGTCTGGCAATCTGTGGCCTCTGTGTTGGCATTTGTAGGTATCGGCATCGGTTTGTTTACCGTACTGTTTTTAAAATCAAATAATAACGAAGAAAAAAAAGAAAATTCCGTTTGCTTGAAAGACTTTGGAGTATTGTTAAAATCACCTGCTATTTGGTTATTAGCGATATCCACTTTGTTAATGGTAGGGCCACTTGAGGGATTTTCAGATGTTTGGGGGCTTAACTATTTGATGGTGGCAACCAATTTAAGTAAATCGGATGCGGCTGGAATTGTTTCCTTAGTGCCTGTTGGCATGTTATTTGGTGGTCCATTGCTTGTAGCCGTTTCAAAGCGCTTTGGCAACTATACCGTAATTACTGGGTGCAGTGTAGGAATGGCATCAGCATTTTTATATTTACTATATGGTGGGGATCTTTCAAATACCTACATTTTATCAGTTATGCTTTTGGGAATAGGAATTTTGTGTTGCTATCAAGTTTTAGTTTTTGCATCCGGTAGTGAACTTGTGACTCCAGCTATGCTTGGGGTGACCATTGCCTTTTTGAACTGTATTAATATGTTGGGTGGATCATTTTTCCACAGCACAATTGGCTGGGCTATGGACATGTTCTGGACAGGTTTAACTGATAACAGCATTCGTCAATATACAGTTGAATCATATCAAAAAGCTTTATTAATTATTCCATTAGCCGCTGCTATTGGTGGAGGTTTGGTTGTTATATTGAAAGTAATGACTCAAAATAAAGGTCAAAAATCTTAAAATTTTTTTATCTTCACATAAACAACAAAAGAACAGAAATGCTGTTCTCTTGTTGTTAAATTATTTAGGCACAGAAAATACTATCAAGACTTATGCAAAGCTTGACGTGCTTGAATATTTATCAACGGTGTCGTTAATAAGTAAGCGAAAGCAATTGGTGCTTCTGGTGTTTGTTGCGGAAAGAAATACTCAAAGTCTAACAAAAATTGGCCGACGTTTCTGTCAGAATCATCCAAAAAGAAAACATGGCTAAATGGAAATGCTCCCTTCATCGCACTTTCATCATCCACAAAAAATGTAGATACGAATTTTGCCCGATAGTACCGACTTGTGCTTCCTGTATCTCTGACAGAAATAATATTACCAAGTGAATCAGCCTCAAACCTTCTACCCTTAATAGACGCCTCTTTTGTTGGCAACCTTGCACCTTTTGCATTAAATATATCCCCCAGCCCTAATTGCCTAATCTTTTTTACTGTATGGTCAAATTGATCCCAAGCACTAGAAGCAATCATGGTCACACCCAAACTATGCAATGCTCTTACAAAATTAATCATTGGGCTAGAGCGTGGATAGGGAAGTCCTCCTGAAGGTAATTCTTCATCAGTTAGTGTGCCGTCGACATCGAAAATAAAAACTATTTTTTTAGGATCAACACTCTCTAATAATTGCGATACTTTATGCATTATTACAGGAATTGCCGCATCTGAAACGCATCCATAGCTATGACAATTTCCACGAACTTCTTCGAAAGTTTCTAATGTCTCTAACTGTGCAGCGTGCATTGGTGTATTCATTGCCAGCAAAACACTTATTAAGATTAATACGATTTTCATTTAGCACCTCCCTTTTAGATAATTCAATCTTTTTGGTTGTGATACAGACTAACTTATTAAATTATATGGGAAATTTATTAATAAATAGTTAAATTTAACTATTTATTGTTTCTTTGACTTTAGTGAGACAAAATACTCTAAGTAGACTTGCTAAGTTAGTTTTTGAATTTTGTTGTTTTTCTAAAGAAATAATCAATTGACCAAGATTGGTGCTATTTTGTTTACAATAAACATCAATCTCTTGCCAAAATTCAGGCTCAAGCCTTACGCTGGTAGCATGCCCTTGCACCACTACCGAGCGTTTAATCATCATTCAAGCATGCCCTACAATTTCACCGCTATTTTTTTGACTGTTGTGGTAAAGCGTCGCAAAATCTACTGGCTGTAAAAATAACGGAGGAAAACCAGCATTACTAGTGGTATCTGCTATAATTTGGCGAGCAAAAGGAAACAGCATAGCTGGTGTCTGTATCATCAGCAAACTTGGAATCATATCTTCTTGAATATTTTTAATTTGGCATAATCCCATGTATTCAAGCTCAAGTATAAATAACGGTGATTCTTCGTAATTAGCTTTTGCGTTAATGCGTAAGGTCACCTCATAAACATCATCATCAACTTTTTTTCCATCAGCCTCTATGCCTATGCTTATTTCTGGCTGTTCAGTACGTGAATCTTCAAAATTAATTAGATTTTCAAAAGATAAATCACGAATCCCCTGACCTAGTATGCTAAAAGATGGCTCATCTTGCAGTGTAGTTTTTTGCATATTAACAATATTTAAAAGATTATCGTCTTAGTATCCTAAATATACCTAGGCTTCGCAAGAAATTTTTAAGCTGGTTGCAATATTTAGTAGGTTGGTTTGTGCTATAATTTGGGCTAATAAATTTGTTATAGTGCAAAGATTACTTTCATATTAAATGGGTTATTCTTAAGGTGACTAAATTAATTGAACCATCAGAGTATCGTTTGTTATTGGCTAAGGTTCTTGACCAATCTGCAGAGTGGGTTTTTATGAATTTGCCAACGCTTAGTTTAACAGATTTGCAAAAGCAACATTTAGATTCCTTGCTAGAGCGCCGTTTAAAAGGCGAACCCATTGCTAAAATATTGGGACATAAGGAATTTTATGGTAGACAGTTTGCAACTGGTACAAATACTCTTGACCCACGTCCTGATTCTGAAACTTTAATAGATGCAGTGTTGCAGTGTTTTCCCAAAAATGGTGCCCTTAAAATTCTTGATTTAGGCCTAGGTACAGGATGCTTATTATTCACCTTATTATGTGAATTGCCACTGGCTACTGGTATAGGGGTGGATTGCAGCTTTGAAGCTTTAAAGGTGGCGAAAAAAAATCAGGAGTATTTGCAATTAGCGGAACGTTCTATTTGTATACAAAGTTCATGGGGTGATGCTGTAAAGGGTGAATTTGATATTATTGTTTGTAACCCACCTTATATTGGAACATCTGAAATTCTTGATGCTTCAACGATGTATGATCCTTCTGGGGCACTATTTTCTGGGGCATCTGGGTTAGAGGCGTATCAACAAATTATCCCTAGACTAAAGGATTTGTTAAAACCATCTGGCAAAGTGTTTCTTGAAATTGGCAAAGGACAAGAATTGTGTGTTGAAAAAATCGCATTAAAGTGCGGCTTGCAAAGTTATGGTGCTTTCCCTGATCTATCTGGAACAATACGTGTGCTATGTTATAGTGCATGTAACTTATAAAAAATGAACTTCAGTGTTTTACAATGAATAAATTTGATTTTATTTTTCTTGGTATGCTTTTGCTTTCAGCTGTTACAGGACTTATTCGTGGTGTAACTAAGGAAATTTTAAGCCTTGTCTCTTGGCTTGGAGCTGTTGCTATGGCATATATGCTCTTTCCTTTAACTCAACATTTAGCCCGTAGCCAAATTACTAATCCAATGCTTGCAGATGGCGTTACCATCTTTGGTATATTTATAGTTTTTTTGGTAGTTCTTACTTTAATCAGTCATTTCTTAACTTCGCAGGTGCGTCAAAGTGCGCTTAGCGGTGTGGATCGTTCGATGGGGGTTGCTTATGGCTTATTGCGTGGCTGCGCTATTTTATTTGTTTTGGAACTTTTTACAAGTTGCCTATGGTTAAGGCTCGAGCACCCAGATATTATTAAGCAAAGTCGATTTGCTAATTTCATGTATAAAGGTAGTGACACACTTTATTTAGTTTTACCAGGAGAAGCGCAAGCTTGGATTCGTTCACTGCAAGAAAAACGTCTAAGCGAACGCAAGCCACCTTCAATTGATGACATTAAGCAGGCAGGTGGAGTTACTGCAAAGTTGAGTGATCAGATTAGTTCCAAAGTGGCTGATAAAATCGGTGAACAAGTTGCCCCAGTTGTGCAGGCTGCCCTTGATAGAGTATCTAAAAATAAAGTTTCAGCTGAAGATCTTGCTAATCTAAAGCCTAAAGAACAAAGTGAAAACAAAGTCGGCAAAAAGACAAATACCATTAAACAAGATATTGAAATGGACAGATTAATTGATCAAGCAACCGCAGAATAGAGGTATTGTAATGCTTAAATATATTTTTTCGAGACAGGCTACTTTTGTAATAGTATTCCTTTTATCAGGATCTTTATTATCTGCTGAAAAATCAAGCACAAGCATTTTACCTAACCAAGTACAGCATAAACAAGTGGAGCAAAAGCACATATGCCCACCATGTGATGAACCATTACAGGGCACCGCTCTTTGGCACTACATGAAAGGTGTTGAGGAAATTATGGGCATGAACCCCAACGCTTATTTGGCTAATGAACATTTTAAAAGAGCTGCAGATATGGATTATGCTCCAGCGATTAAAGCTTTAGCAGATAGTTATTATTCTGGTGATGGAATTGATAAAGAAGACCCCAAGATGGCGTTGCAGTTATATATTAGATCAGCTGAATTAGGAGACGGCTCTGCTCAATTTAATGCCGGAATTATTTTATTAAGAGGGTACGCAGGTGAGCCAAATTATGAGCTCGCTTTTTATTATTTATGTTTAGCAACCATGAATGAAGGACTTGATGAAATGGCCCAAGATGCGGCAGTCTATCGTGATGAGGCAGGAAATCTATTAACACCTGAACAAGCGCAAACTGTGTACCGTAGATTGGTAAATAATCCCGCTACGAAGCCACACAAGCAAAGCAATAAAAACTCTCAAGCACGTCCGTAATCAAGACTTAAGGTGGAGGGATCTACTCCAAGCGATAACATAGAAGCGCGCCAACGAAATTCAACTGGTGCTCTAAATATTATTTCGTCAGTTGGGCCAACTATCATCCATAGATTATCTTGGATTTCTTGTTCAAGTTGACCTGATCTCCACCCTGCATAACCAAGCGTTAAAATAAATTTGCTGGGCCCATGTCCAACTGCTAGGGTACGCAAAATATCTAACGTTGCTGTGATAGAGTAATTTTCGCCAACGCGAACAGTAGAATCACTTTGATAGTCCACAGAATGAAGAACGAAACCTCTACTTACTTCAACGGGCCCACCGGTTAGCATTTGTACAGGCCTGGTAGTTGGGCATGGGGTTATATCCAGTTGTGACAATAGGTCAGAAAAAGTTAGCGAATTAAGCGGCTTATTGATTACTAATCCGATCGCACCATATTCATCATGACCACATACGTAAATTACTGCGTGGTCAAATCTATTATCCCCCATAAATGGCATTGCTACTAAAAGTTTTCCAGTCAAAAAATTACTTTGAGTGAAATCTTTTCTGTATGCCGAATCTAGAACACGTCTCACTACATCCTCTAACATTTTAAGAAGCTACTTGCTTCTGCTATTCCATATGTTATTATCATACCCCACAATGTGTTACGATTAGTTTAACGAAAGGTAAAATACATTTTAAATGTATTTAAAAATAAAAACAAAAAAAGAGCTCATTGAGCTTGTCAATTATATTGAAAATTCATCAATAAGTTGGTTGGCAATTGATACTGAATTCTTCCGAGAAACGACCTATTACCCAATTCTAAGCCTTGTTCAAATTGCAACCTCATCTCAAACCTGGGTGATAGATGCTATTAGTTGTGGAGATATTGCTCCTTTAAAATTGACTTTAGAAAACCCTAATATAAAAAAAATATTTCATGCAGGTGATCAAGATTGGGGGATTTTAAAACAGTACACTGGTGCTAAAACTTGGCCGTTTACAGACACTCAATTTATGGCAGCATTTGCTAAATTTGGCCACGGAGCTAGTCTTGAAAAACTTGTTTCAGAGCTTTTAGGCAGAATAATTGATAAATCACAACAAAAAACCAATTGGATTAATCGTCCTTTAAAAGATGAACAGTTAGAGTATGCTGCGCAGGATGCAAAATTTGTTGCCAGCATTTACCCTATTCTTGAACAAAAGTTAGATGGATTGGGACGTACAGCTTGGGTTTATGAAGAAATGGAATCCTTATTCCATAAATATGACAATGCTAAATTTGACAAAGACTGGTTAAAGTTATGCGCCAAAGGAATGATGAAATGGCCAATCCCTTATTATGCCTATGAATTAGCTAAATGGAGGGAAGATTGGGCCAAAAAGCTTGATGTACCAAGGCGGCATATTTTAGCTGACGCATTACTTGAAAAAGTTTTACAAAAAAATTCTGTTAATCATATAGAAAGTTGCGGCTGTCTTCCTGAAATTTACGATGATTTAAAAATTTTTTGGCAGAATATGAAGAAAGACAAATCTGAACTTATAGAAAACCAAAAGCAATTAGAACAAATGGTCGCTGATCATTATCAAATATTTAATAGAGATCAGCTAAAGTTAATTAAAGTTTGGCAAGGTAAAGCAAAAAAAATTGCAGATGAGTTGGTGATACCGGTATTTTTATTTTTAAATAAAAAACAAATACAGCAACTTGCTAACAAAGATAGCTCAGCAATTATAGGGTGGCGCTTAGAACAATTAAGACAATTTGATTTGTTAAAAAGTATGAAAGGTTCAGAAGGTGAGTTTGGATAACATATTAAAAGGTGTGATCGTAGAGTCTGCTCATAATACTTATAAGCAGGCTGATATTTTTATTAAAAATGGCGTAATCACTAAAATTGATAGCTTTCCGATAGATGCCACAAAAATTTCTTCGAAACATTTTTTTGTGACCTGTGGTTTTGTAAATAGTCATTTGCATCCCAACCAATTACTAGATCGTCGTATGCTTGATAATCTGCCAATTACCAACTTGCTAAGTGCAATGCATACAACACAACAAAAAGATGATACTGATCGCTATAATCAGGCAATTGTTGTTTTGCTTGACGCTATAAAAAGTGGTGCAACAAGTATTTATGCAGTTGCATCAAAACCGACCCCTGTAATTAAAGCATTTAAAGATATTGGTGTAACCGGTGCAATTAGTTGCTTTTTTAATGATGTTTGGGAAGGTGAAGGAAATATTCCTGCCCAAATTAGTTTGGAAGATGTTGAAAAAGCTTTTAGTGAATATTTCAAAGATAATAGCGATGAAGTCAAAATTCATATTGGGTCGGCCTCTATTTTAACCGCTTCGAATGATTTATTGATTCTTTTTAATGATATTGCAAATAGGTACAACACTAGAATTAACATTCACATAAGTGAGGGGATGAAATCTGTTGAAACTTGCTTTAAAAAGCGAGGAGCTACGCCTATTAGGTTGCTTGATAATCTTGGCATTTTAAATAAGAACTGGAATTTAATTCACGCTACTTCTGTTGATTATGAAGAAATTGAAATTATTGCTAGTTCAGGGGCATCTGTTATTCACTGTCCAGTAAGCAATGCTAAAACTGGCGTTGGTGTGGCGCCAATTCTTGCCCTTTATAAAAATGGAGTAAACATTGCAATTGGTACAGATGCTTGCTCTAACAATAATACCAACAATATTTTGAACGAAGCCTACTTTGCATATTTGCTGCAAAGTGCGTTACATAAAGATCCCGTAGCTATTAAAGAGGAAACTATTTTTGATTGGTTAACTACCAATGGTTTAAAAATTATCGATTCTTTTAAAAGTGGTAAAATCGAAGTTGGGCAAAGGGCAGATCTTTTATTATGGTCATTACAAAACACATGTTTTGTGCCGTTACCATATGGTAGGCTAAGCTCAGTTTTTATAAACAATGCTCCAGATGCCAAACCACATACTGTGCTGTTGGCTGGGAAAAAAGTTATCGAAAATTATTGTGCAGTAGGCCTATTGGAAGAAACCGCAATTAACGCTGTGAATAATTGGGCGAGGTGCCATTCCTGGCACCAATAAACTACCCAACAATTTCTAGTAACTCTACTTCAAATATAAGATTTGCATTTGCTGGGATAATATTTCCAGCGCCTTGCTCGCCATAACCTAAGTATGATGGTATGTGCAAACGGCGTTTGCCACCAACTTTCATAGTTGAGAGGCCTTCTTCCCATCCTTTAATGACCATGCCACGGCCAAATATATAATCGAAGGGTTCGTTTCTATCAACTGAGCTGTCAAATTTTTTGCCATTTTCTAAAGTGCCTGTGTAGTGCACAAACACTGTTTGACCAGGCTTTGGTGGGGTACCAGTACCTTCGACTATATCTTCATAAGCGAGGCCTGAATCTGTTTTAATCATAAAAGTTCCTTTATAGCTAACTCCATATAAATGGATTGACGTTAATTATTTTTTTCTGATTACGACTTTAACGGTCCAAACCAATTTGCGTCAATACCTGAAGCAAGTTTTCTCTGTTTTTCCTTTGCGGTAATGATAAAGAAAAATATCACTGCCTTCTTTTTCCGTTCCCTTTTCCTTTCTCATTCTTTTTTCGTTTCGTTTTTTGAAGAGTTCCGCACCGTGTAAGTTAGCTCAGTATTTGAGCTTGCCATCTCTGACCCTTGTATTTAAAGACGGTCAGTACGTTGATCTGCGTGTCTGCGGTCCTCATGTACTAGGTGGTACACTCCGGTCCTTGCCACTTGATCGCCTGCTGGCGTCTTT
>CAMASM010000056.1 GCA_945860985.1 Candidatus Finniella inopinata | reverse complement strand
GTCCTTTCAATATTTTTGTCTATATAGTTCCCAAATTGATCTCGGCTAAGTTGGCTAAAGCTTTTGCCATATTTTTTAAGGATATCAGGATTTCTCTTTTTTAATTCAGCATACAAACGCTCCATCAACATAGAGTCTTTGTTAGTTGTTTCTTCGTGATTGAAGATTAGATTCTTTTTAGGAAGGAGTAAAATATCAAGTATTTTGTCGCCAAATCCTAATTTAACCCTCTCTCCATCAGTAGGCTTATATTCTCCTAGTTTCAGATAAAAATGGCAGCAGGTTGAAGCAAAAACTTCAAAATCCAAAGGTTCAACATCAGCGTTACCATAAGGAAATTTGATACGATAGGTGGGTATTTTATGAAAATAAACGTCTGAATAGATTCTACTAAAAACAAGCTTAACTTTTCCAAAGAGCTTATCGTGGTTTAAACAATGGCCATTTTGCATGGCAGGGATAACATAATCACAACAATCATAATAATAGTTATACACTGCAAGCCCTTCTTCTTTTCCAAAAAGAAAAAAACAATACTGAGAGACAACTTCTAAAAGGGAAAGTACGCCTTTATGGTTCATAGATCCTCCCATGCGTTTATTTTACTGGTATAAGGGTAGATATGGTAATTTCCCAATCACCCTCCAAAAAACCAGACCAGTTACAGTAGCTTTTTGCAAACATGCCACAGTTACACCCATTGTGCTTGAAACTTAATCAATCCATTCCATTCTGTCAATAAGGGGTGTTTTGTATCAAAACCGCTTGGCGGTAGAAATACGGTAGAACGAAGTTTGGTGAGTGTTTGTAAAATCCTTGAAAGCGTTGGTGGAAGGGGTAGGATTCGAACCTACGTAGACGTACGCCGGCAGATTTACAGTCTGCTGCCTTTAACCACTCGGCCACCCTTCCAAGGGTTTCATAACCTTATGAAATTTTTAAGAAATCGTCAAATGAAAAATCAGTATTACATTTCTTAACTTTTCATTGACAAGGTAATGTATTTCGTTCTAAAAAGTAGTACTTTTAATAATTTTTTTCAAATAGGACTTCGAATCGATGACTAAACGCGTTTCCGCTAAACACAAGATTGACCGCCGTTTAGGCGTAAACCTTTGGGGTAGAGCAAAAAGCCCATTCAATACACGTAACTATGGCCCTGGACAACATGGGCAACAACGCGGAAAACCATCTGACTATGGTGTTCAATTACGCGCCAAGCAAAAACTGAAAGGTTACTATGGAAACATTAGTGAACGTCAGTTTCGTAGATTTTATCAAGAAGCAATTCGCCGTCGTGGAGATACTTCCGAAAACTTAATTGAGCTATTAGAGCGTCGCCTAGATGCAGTTGTCTATCGAATGAAATTTGTTTCTACTGTTTTTGCTGCCCGTCAAATTGTTAATCACGGACATATTGCTGTTAACGGTAAAAGAGTTAATATTCCTTCGTATCTTGTAAAAGATGGTGACGAAATATCAATTATGCCAAGCATGAAAGAAAACGTGAATGTCATAATGGCAGCAGAGCTGGCTGAGCGTGATATCCCAGAATATTTAGATGTTGATCAAAAAGCAAGGAAAGGCAAGTACGTACGCGGCCCTAAACTTGCTGACGTTCCATACCCCGTACAAATGGAACCACATTTGGTTATCGAATTTTACTCTCGCTAAGTGAGCGTATTAGTGTTTTTATATGGGGGCGAAAGCCCCTATTTTTTTATCAAGTTGTTTAACTTTAATAGAATGAGTTTTTATGATTAATCCTAGCCATCATGTTCACGGTGAACACTGCCAACATAGCAATGAAGAAGCAGAAGAAAATGCTACCATTCATAACGATTCTGATTTTGAAGGCATGCGCAAAGCCGGAAAATTGGCAGCGCAAACCTTAGATTATATTACACCTTTTGTGAAGGCAGGAATTTCAACCTTAGAGCTTAATGATTTATGCCATGATTTTATTATCCAACATGGCGCAATTCCTGCCCCATTAGGATATCGCGGTTACCCTAAATCAATTTGCACCTCTATTAACCACGTGGTTTGCCATGGCATTCCAGGCGCAAAAAAGCTGCAAGATGCGGATATTATAAATATTGACGTTACCGTAATTGTTGATGGCTGGCATGGTGATACCAGCCGCATGTTTGGTGTTGGTAAAGTTAGTATACGTGGACGCAAGCTTATTGATGTAACCTACGAAGCAATGATGCGTGGTATAGAGGTAGTCAAACCAGGAGCGACCCTTGGTGATATTGGCCACGCTATTCAGAACTATGCCGAAAAAAATGGTTTTTCTGTAGTACGTGATTTTTGTGGACACGGCATAGGTCGAATTTTTCATTCTTCTCCAAGTGTTGTGCACTACGGAAAACCTGGGCATGGCCTTGAACTTAAAAAAGGAATGTTTTTTACAATCGAGCCGATGATTAATGCCGGCAAGTTTGGCGTTAAAATTCTTGATGATGACTGGACTGCAGTCACCCGAGATATGTCGCTTTCCGCCCAATGGGAACACAGCCTTGGTGTTACTGACACCGGGTACGAAATTTTCACAAAGAACTAAATTGCAGAGACACACCATGCGTAAAATATACCAACGCATGGTGTTTGTAATTTAACTACTCAAGACCATAATTATCCCCAATGTACTTTATAAAACTATCTCTTAAGGCCGGCAATGGCATCTCAGAAAAATGATCTGGCAAATTTTCTAAAAAATAATTCCAAGCACCTTCAGCTGTAAGAACCCCTGACAAACTAGCTGATATTAATGCATCGATGCTATCTTTAATTGCTTCATAATGCTTAATTTGTTTTTCGTATTGAATAATACGCCTTTTAAATTGATTTTTATTTTTAAGCCCACATTCTTTTAGCCACCAACTCAATTCTAATTTTGACACCATCCCTCTACGACATAGATCTTGAACCCCACCCAATTCCTCCATCAAGTTGCCTTTATCACCAATCTCTTCTGCAAGACGATAAGAAATTGCCTCAAGCTTTGAGGCACAACAAAGGCCACCTCTGCCAACTCTCCACCTTTCTGATTTTTTAGGTCGTAAGAACTTTCTGACTACTTCGCAATCAGAAATATCTACATAAACACTTCCTAAACAATGCGCATGAAATGCTATCATACCAATACCAATTTGGCGTAGATCCTCACTACCAAATTCTATAGGCGAATCATCAGCCACAGGTGATGGACCAGAAGAAGAACTAGCGTCCAAATTTAAAAATAAAAGCAAAAAACCCATTAAAAATATCTTTTTCAGACAAAACATCAACATAAAATTCCTCCAGCTGCGCTATCAAAAATGTACTTATATATTGTTAATCCCATCAATTTTCTTAACAATATATCTATAAGCGTAGCTATTTCAGAAATAAATTTCTATAGGATGTTTATGGTTAATATACTCAGTTTGCCCAAACCACAAACCCTGCTAGGATGAGGGCAAGTAATATTATAAATTAAACCTTTCATTTTGATGATAGCTGAAACTTCTTCTCTAATGGCACGTGTTTTACGCCTTTTGGCTCGTGATTCTGTAGCAAGATCTCTACAATATGTTGTAATGGCTTTGGCTCTGTGCTCGTGTATTGCCACCATGTGGGTAATGCAGCATGGATCAGGTTTTTTAAAAGCTACAAAAATTCTACCATACCTTTATGTGAATTTAGCATTACTTGTCCTAATGGCGATTTTTATTATTCGCCGAGTGATTATTTTATGGTTAGAACGCAAGCGTGGTATTCGGGGTACAAAATTACACTTACATCTTGTAATGGTATTAGCAATTACTGGATTGCTGCCAGCTGTTGGCATTTCTGTCTTTTCAACATTTTTTTTTAATTCATCATTAAAATCGTTATTTACTGAACCTTTTAAAACCACTATTAATGCTGCTACTGAAATTGCAGAAAACTATATTAAAGAGAATCAGAAAACTATACGTATTGATGGCCTTGGTATAGTTATGCAGCTGCGCCCAATTACAGCTATGCTTAGCCAAGACAACGATGAATTTAACCAGGTGCTTACTCAACTATGCGATCAGCGTGGCATAACCGAAGCATTGGTTCTTGATGGTCAGCGTAATATTATAGCCAGATCATATTTTACATTTGCCCTAGCATTTGAAGGTATTAGTACAGCTGACCTCACTAAGGCACGTGAAGACGGATTCGTACTATTCACACATAAAGATAAAGTACGCGCCCTTATCCCCCTTGACCCTGTTAACGATACCTACCTGTTTATAGGAAAAACTGTTTCTGAAGAAGTAACCAAGGCTATGGATAAAGCTAAAGGTGCTGTGGATGCCTATTCGATGCTAGAATTGCAGCAAGGAGAAATTCAGTTAACCTTTCTCGCATTTTTTGCTGTTTTAGTACTAGTACTGGTTTTAGCTTCAGCCTGGATGGGATTATCAATGGCAAATACTTTATTTGCACCAATTTCAAAGCTCATAGAAGCTGCTCATCGAGTAAGCCAAGGTGATTTGGACATTCACATCAACAACAAAGTCATAAATAACGAAATTGATAATTTAATCTGGGCTTTTAATAACATGACTCAACGTTTAAAAAAACAAAAAGAAGAAATCGCCTTTAACCAGCGTAAAGCTGCATGGGCAGATATAGCCAGAAAAATTGCCCACGAAATCAAAAATCCATTAACACCAATTCAACTTTCCGCAGAACGATTACGCAGAAAATATTTAAAGCAAGTTATTGAAGATCCAACCACCTTTGAAAATTGCATAGATACAATTATTAGGCAGGTTAATCAAATTGGTAATTTGGTTAATGAATTTTCAGCATTTGCACGTATGCCAGATCCTAAAATGCAAAAAGAAGATTTAGTTATTTTATGCAAACAAGCAATGGAACTGCTAATTCAAGCTTATCCACAAATTACTTTTGAATTTATTAGCACGGACCATTTCATTTGGGAATGCGACAGCCAACAAATCAGTCAATTACTAACAAATATCTTGCAAAATGCAGTAAATGCTGTACAAGAAAATAAGGTTGTAAAACCATTAATTTCACTTAGATTGTTGCTAGATGACAAACAATTTTATATGATAATCGAAGATAATGGCCCTGGGTTTGAAAAACAAAATCGAGAACGCTTAATTGAGCCTTACTACACGACACGAGAAAAAGGCACTGGATTAGGATTAGCGATTGTTTCTAAAATAGCAATGGATCACAATGGACATGTCGAGTTTAAAGACAGCGATCGTCTTGGCGGTGCGAAAGTTATTTTAAATTTTGTTCACGAGAAAAAGGAATAATATGGCGTTTGATATTTTAGTAGTAGATGACGAAAAAGACATTCGTGAGTTAATCAGTGGTATTTTAAGCGATGAAGGTTATCAATGCAGAGTTGCGTCAGATGGTGTTCAAGCCTTAGAAGAAATAAAAAAACGTCAGCCAAATTTGGTAATCCTTGATGTCTGGCTGGGTGATGGAGAACGAGACGGTTTAAAAATTCTTGAAATCATTAAGCGTGATCATCCTTATGTACCAACAGTTATGATTAGTGGACACAGTACGATAGAAACAGCTGTTGCAGCCATTAAGAAAGGTGCCTACGACTTTATTGAAAAACCGTTCAAAGCTGAACGTATGTTAGTTATCGTTAAGAGAGCTATTGAGTCATCATCTTTACGACGCGAAAATGATGAGCTGCGCCAAAAAACTGGAGGCTCTGGTTTGATTGGCAAAAGCATGGCTGTTGAACAAATTCGCAATTTGATTTCTGAAATGGCAGAAAGCAATAGCCGCGCCTTTATTACTGGACAAATAGGTACTGGAAAAGAAACAGTTGCTCGTGAAATCCACAGGCTTTCAAAACGATCTGATTTGCCATTTACAGTATTCCATTGTGGTAGCGTTCACCCAACAAAAATTGAGGCAGAACTTTTTGGTACTGAAATTCAGGGACAAAATGCTAATGAACCACGTAAAATAGGTTTAGTTGAAAAGACCCATGGTGGAACACTATATTTTGAAGAAATGCAACTTTTACCTCTATCTGTTCAAGGTAAAATAGTACGACTTTTACAAGACGGTACTTTTTTTCGCTTAGGTGCAAAAGAACCTATCAAGGTCGATATCCGCTATTTTGCCAGCACATCAGAAAACTTAAACGAATTAGTGCAAAATGGTAATTTGCGAGAAGATTTATACTATCGTTTTACCGCTAACCATATTCGGCTACCTTCGTTAAAAGAACGAGCTAGCGATATTCCAGTGTTGGTTAACCACCTGATGGAAAACATTGCCAAAAGCCGTAGTTCAATGCCAAGAAAAATTTCTGACTCAGCATTCGCAATTTTACAAACATACAGCTGGCCAGGTAACATCAACCAACTTAAAAATGTGGTTGAATGGCTATTAATCATGGCAGGTGGCAATCCGACTAGCCCAATTGTACCAGAAATGCTTCCACCAGAAATACAAAATGATGCTCCCTTGGGTAATTCATGGCAGCAAAAATCAGCAGAAATTATCGTTTTACCATTACGTGAAGCCAGGGAAACTTTTGAGCGAGAATACTTAATTGCTCAAATTCAAAGGTTTGACGGTAATATTTCTCAAACGGCTAGATTTATAGGTATGGAGCGTTCTGCTTTACATCGTAAACTTCGTGCACTTGGAGTCTGCGATTATCGTGAGTAATATTTTGTGAAAGTAATAATTCTTGGTGCTGGACAGGTTGGCTTTAGTATTGCCCGTTATTTGATGCAAGAACAAAACCATATTACGATTGTTGACCATTCTCCGGCAGTTCTTGATACTATTTCTGACAAATTAGATATTCAACCTGTGCTTGGGTTTGCCTCGCATCCAGATGTTCTTGAAAAAGCCGGTGCAAAAGAAGCTGATTTATTAATCGCAGTAACTTCATCCGATGAAGTTAATATGATTGCCTGTGAAGTTGCCCAAGGTTTATTTAATATCCCCTTAAAAATTGCCAGAATTAGACATCAAAACTATTTAAATTCAGACTGGAGTGAAATGCTAGCATCACAACGCCTAGCAATTGACGTAACCATATCTCCTGAAGTTGAGGTTGCCCAGGTTATTGGACGTAACTTAAGAACCTCTGGTGCTTTTGATGTAATATCCCTCATTGATGATTCTCTAAAGCTAGTAGGCGTTAGGTGCATGGCCCATTCAGAGATTGTTAATACACCAATTAAGCATATTAACTCACTGTACCCCACTCTTGATTTAGCTATCGCGTTAATTGTAAGAGATGAAAATATTATCTTCCCAAACTCGCATGACCACCTTTTAGCCGATGATGAAGTTTATGTTTTGGTTCAACGCGAACGTCTTAATGAAGTAATGCAAGCTTTTGGCTATGCAACAACAGAAAGTCGAGAAATTTTAATTGTAGGTGGAGGCAACATTGGCTTAAATCTGGCAGTTGGTATGGAAAAAGAACATAGGAATGTACATACTCGCATTATTGAAAAAGACGCTAAACGTTGCGAACAAATTGCTAAATTTTTAAAAAACACAGAAATATTGCAAGGCGACGCCCTTGACTATGACCTACTACAAGAAGCAAACATTGAAAATTGTGAAACTGTGCTTGCGGTCACAAATGACGACAAAGTAAATATTTTATCCTCTTTAATCAGCAAACGTCATGGTGCAAAACGGTCTGTTGCGTTACTTAACAATATGCAATACGCATCAATGGTAACATCGCTTGGAGTTGATGCTGTAATTAGCCCAAAAGCTTTAACTGTTTCAACTATCTTAAAACACGTACGCGAAGGCAATCTGCAGAGCCTATATCCAATTGTTGAAGGTAATGTAGTGGTAATTGAAGCTAGAGCAAAAGAAACTAGCCATGTTATCGGTCTCGCTATCGATGACGTAACCATTTCATCAGAAATTACCGTGATTGCATTGGTCCGAGGCGACACATTACACCTTTTACCAACTCGCTTAAATATTAGCTCTAACGATAAGCTAATCATCATTACTAGAAAAGAGTCAGTACACAAAGTTGAAAAATTATTCTCAATTCGCCCGTACTATTTATAATCACCGAGGCCGTATGCGTATTTTAATCATTATTTTATTTAGCTTTAGTTTTATTTTTGCTGAAGCAATCGATCAAAAAAAATTAGAAAAAATTGAAAATTTCTTGAGCACTATGACTACGCTTGAAGCCGAAATGTCTATGGATATTACAAATGGTACAAATTCAAAAGAACAATATACCGGAAAAATCTGGCTAGATCGTAAGAGCCAATCGATGCGCATTAACTATGGCAACAGCTCGATGGTTGCAAAGAATGGCACAATAAGAATTTGCCAGAAAAATGCGGAGCCACAAGAATACGTTACAGACTCTACTCCAGCTGGACTTTTATTAAAACCTTCTATCAGCTTTAAAGAAGACGGCATAATAGTTAAGTCATTAACTGAAATTCATGCCACTTCTAAAAAATATGGTACAAATGAAGATGAGATTTACCTCCTTTGGGTACTAAGTGTATCATTCAATAGTCCAGCCGGGCCAATTCCAGTCACCCTATACTTCAGGTCAGAACCAGTTATGCTATTGATGAGATGGACCATCCAAGACCCCAACGGTTCAATTACCAATGTGCACTTGAACCCTGAAAAAACTAGCATGTCTATAATCATAGACAGCAAAATTTTTGATGCTGTCCCAGGTAACTAGTTTCATACCAATGCCTAATCAGAGAAAATAAAATGTCTTTCTAATATCGCTACAAACCCAGAATAGCTTAATGGTTTTTGTAAAAACTCGTCCATACAACCAGAAGAACGATCTACTCTATCAGCTGATTCAGCTGAATTAGCTGAAATTGAAACTATAATTGGTCGCTCTGCACTACCTATACAAATTTCTCGTGCCACATCTGCGCCCCCCTTCCCAGGCATATTAGTATCCAAAAACAATATATGGCGTGGATTTTCTTCATGGAAGCTTGATACTAAATCGCCAGAGTAAAAGCATTTAATATTATCTGCCAAAAATCCATAATTTTTGCAAAATCTATCAAGCATTTTTACAGTTGGTATATTATCATCTGCTATTCCTATCATCATCGTTGATTTTTTTATTACTCTTTTAGGATTTTCACTTATTTCTCTTTCTGTCGTTACTTTTTTATCAACAACAGCTACGTCCACCAAACTGCAAGGTACAGCAAAGCTAAATTCTGATCCTTTACCAGCTTCTGATTTTACACTTATCTGTCCCCCCATTGTCTCAACTAAATTTTTTGAAATGCATAGACCTAAACCAGAGCCAGATCGATGAGCCGTTTCTACTGCACGATAATGCAACTGGAATAAGCTACTAACTACATCTGGGCTCATACCCGGACCATTATCTGAAACACTAAAACGGCACCACCAACTAGCAGATTCCTCAAATACACTCAAGGTTAGCGCTATCCGAGGTTCTTTTGCGCCAGAACTATAATGAATAGCATTACCAATAAGGTTATGAAGTACTCTACGTATTGCTAAAGAATGCCTCTCATCAGTAGCTACAATTCCTTCTAAACGTGAATCACGGTCCCATTCTAAAGTAGTTTTGTTCATTTGGGCCTTAATAGTACATAAAGAAATAACCGATTTTGCTATATTCAACACACTTTCATGTTTAGGTGCAGCATTAATTAAAACTGGACTGCCAGATTTGTAAATTTGGCGAAGCATTTTACGTAAGAGAGAAAAATTTTCTTCTACAGAAGGCTTTAAATGAGCTACAGACTCAGTTGCAGAGATAACAAAAACATGAGCTAATGCGCTCATACAATGTCTAGGGTCATGTAGATCAATAGATGGATCTGTCCCATAAGTTAATTCAAGTTGTGCTGAAATACTGGCAAGTATTTTATCACCTTCAATGTAGGAACCCGATTTAATTAACTTACCAAGATCCTTTAGTTGACCATTAACTTCAGATGAAAAAGCAGCTCTAGACATTTCAACTAGAGTATCCGTCTGGCCTATTATGGTCCTTGTTGTACTAAGATCTATCTGAACAGTTTCTTTTAAAGCTGTAGATATGGGCGTAAGTGTAGGTGTTGTAGGTGTAGGAAGACTAGTAGAAGGAATGATCACTGCTTCTTTTACAGGTGGTTTTGGCGGTAGCTTACAGCAAAATAGACACCTTAAAATATCTAAGCAACCCACTGATCTGCTTTCATCAAAATCGGCTTCAGTAGATGCTATTAAGAAACTGATCTGAAGACATACTATAATGAATAATTTTATCATAAAAAAATTTAAAATTTATTTTAAATGGAATATAATGATAATCAAATCACAATTTATTGAATTTTCCAACAAATATATTTAAAAATGCGTAACTTTTTGAACATAAGACTCTCTAGGTAATTAGCTACTTTAAGTAATTATGGACATTAAATTACTAATAATTAGTTAAATAATCTAAATAGGAGATATTTTTTGGGTTTTATAATATGAAGATTTTTTGTTTGAATTCAAAGAGATAAGATTTTGCGTAAAGACTTGGTAGGGACCGACTTTCCCAGCACTTAAGTGATAGTATCATAGGCGCAGAGCGGTTTCACGGTCGAGTTCGGGATGGGTTCGGGTGTTTCACGCTCGCTATTCCCACCAAATCTTTTCGCAAAATTTCTTTAAAAAAATAACAACAACTTGTTTCGGGGGTTAATTCATTTCTGTAATTAACCATATTCTTGGGCGTTGAATGTTTCACAATCAAGCCAATGGAGCGATTAGTACCAGTTAGCTGCAGAGGTTACCCTCCTTCCACATCTGGCCTATCAACGTGATGGTCTTTCGCGGCTCTCATAGGGAATACTAGTTTTCAGGGAAGTTTCCCGCTTAGATGCTTTCAGCGGTTATCTCGTCCATACTGTAGCTACCCAGCGCTGCCGTTGGCACGACAACTGGTACACCAGAGGTATGTTCACCCCGGTCCTCTCGTACTAGGGGCAACTCCTGTCAATATTCCAACACCCACGGCAGATAGGGACCGAACTGTCTCACGACGTTCTAAACCCAGCTCACGTACCACTTTAATCGGCGAACAGCCGAACCCTTGGGACCTGCTTCAGCCCCAGGATGTGATGAGCCGACATCGAGGTGCCAAACCTCCCCGTCGATGGGGACTCTTGGGGGAGATCAGCCTGTTATCCCCGGCGTACCTTTTATCCGTTGAGCGATGGCCCTTCCACGAGGAACCACCGGATCACTATGACCGACTTTCGTCTCTGCTCGACTTGTCTGTCTCGCAGTCAGGCAGGCTTATGCCATTGCACTCATCATCTGATTTCCAACCAGATTGAGCCTACCATCGCGCGCCTCCGTTACTCTTTCGGAGGCGACCGCCCCAGTCAAACTACCCACCATGCAGGGTCCGCTTCCCAGTTAATGGGAATGCGTTAGATATCAAAGAACACAAGGGTGGTATTTCAAGG
>CAMASM010000055.1 GCA_945860985.1 Candidatus Finniella inopinata | reverse complement strand
AGATGTGAAAAATATGAAACAAGAGGAATTTGATGAAGTCATGGAAAATTACAATACAACACCCAGAAAATCTTTGGGATGGTTAACTCCTCTTGAGGCCTTTAATGAAAATTTACACCGTGTTGCACTTCGAACTTGAATGTGGCCGGTTCTTCAGATATTACTTCACGGCATCCACTTAAAGCCCAAAAGGATGCTAATGGCGAAGCTACATCTGCTGCAAGGTTGGAGCCAAGGCGGGTGGCCCACCCTTCATTTGGGCTGGGGTGGGGGAAGGAACCGTATACCATCAAAAGATTAATCATTCGTTAATTTCCATAAAAAAACTTGCATACTGCGGAACTTATTATTTTTTTTCAACAAATTGAGCATATTCAATTTCAAGTTCTATTGTTCCTTCAAAAAGACTAATTTTTTCCCCTTGGCTTACTTTTTGGGCCATCTGTGAATTTAATTCACGAACCCGTTTTAATTCAAAATGCTTAATCCTTACAATACCTGGTAACTCTGATTCAAGTTTTTGCAAAAAGCTAAAAAAACTTTGATCTCGTAAAACTTTAACAAGCAAGGTGATTGTTGTTTTTTGAGTGTTATTTTGATCTCCAGAAACCTTATTTACACCAGCTTTGGGTTGAATAAACAAGAACTCTACATTGGTTTGTTTTTGTATGGCATATAGAGATTGATTAAGTAATTCTTGCGTTAGTGGTTGATCCCACTTCTTCCTTTTAAATGTGCTAAATTTTTGTGATTCTTGCTGCTGTAATTTTTCATAGTCATCTATAGCTTTAATTTGATTAGAGAACATTTTTGTTTTAGTGGATGTGTTTGCCATTTCCGTTTGGGTAATTTCAAAGTGTACTAAGGTTCTTATAAAAAGAAATAAGCAAAGTACAACAAAACATATAAGGGAAATTAAAACTCCACCAGTTTCAGGCTTTTTCCATATCTGCCAGTTAATTATCATTTTTATTCACCATTTTAGCTGTATGTTGCTGAATTAAAAGAACTGTTTCGTTATCTTGCTCGCTCCAAGCAATGGTCGAATCCCCTAAAACTCGTTCACTATTTTGATTAATGTATTTTTTAAATTTTGGTTTTTTTCCTTTAACGACAGCAGGAAAATTTAAACGTAATTCATTTCCTTGTGCATTTTGCGACCAAGTAATGCTAAGTACTTGAAACTTACCCTTGAGCAGCTTATTAACATTGGCTATCAAGCTTGATGGATTGTTATTAGCAGTAGAGACATAGTTTGCAAACATTTTGCTAAAGTGCACTTGTTCAGAAAAATTACCTAATGTTTTTTTTGAAATTTCTTCGAAATTACTGTTTATCCATTTAGATTCATAATCTTGAAAAAATGATTTTATCTGTATAGTCGCCCAAAGAATTAATAAAATCATGCTTATAGGAAGTAAAAATTTAATGGATAAGCGTGGCAAATGGTAAGCCAAATTTGCTTGCTTTAAAACTTCAGGAATAAATTTTAAAAAGCTTTTTCTTGGTTTATAAGATTCATTTTCAAGTAGACGCTTTGAAACTGCAACTACTTCAAATTCTTCATGAGAAAATTCAGTAATTTCAATTATATCTTCATGTACTAGAATTGAGACATGTTGCCCTTCTGTATAGCCTTGCCTTTGTAAAAATCGCAAAGTAGATCTAAGTTCTTTTTCAATGTCTTTTGTTGTTTTGCTATGTACTACTCTTTGTAGCAATATGGCATCCTGACGCAATACAAGCATAGTAAACTTATGATTTTCTATTGGTATCAATGTCACTACCCATTGCTGTAAAGCACGAGTAATACTAGCTTGTTTTTTCATTGCTAGGCTTTGTTCAATGTCCCAGGAGATTACCCCGCCTATAGGGTTTTTGAATGATTCTAAAGTCTCGTAAATTTTTCTTAAAAAATCGCTACTACGAATAGCTATAAGAATATCAACTTTTTCAAAAGATTGTTTTGGCTGATAATGCTCTATTAAATCATTTGGGTGAAACTCATTGATTTTTAATTGATTAAATAGAAAAAAACGATCCCAAATATTAATTTGCTTAGTAGGAAAGCTACGAAATTCACAGTCTTGTCCTTGTAAAACTAAGTGAATAGGCAAGCTAGAATTTTGATAAATGTATTCATGCCATTCTGTATCGTTTAATGATACTTCTTGGTTGCGAACAAGTAAGTTGTTTTTGTAATGGCAAAGTGTAATCTTCCCTTGAGATTCATATAGATTGAAATAATCTTTTGGGTAATTCTTCCAATTAATAATTCTTTGCCAAATTTCATTAAGGTAATATTGAGACTTCTCTAGCCGATTAGCTCCACCATTATTTGTAGTTTCTTGTGTATGGCTAATATCACTTTTTTTAATCCATTCTGGTAATTTGATCATAGAGCGGTACGACAATGGCAACAACCATCCAAATCATCACTATACCCATGATAGAAACTAAAAACGGCCCCGTCCAGGCTAATATTGTTTGTAGTTTTTGTCGAGACTGATTTTTTAACGCTTTGGCACAAATATCACTATAAACAGCTAATTGGGCAGTTTTTTCACCAGTGTGCAATAAGTTGGATAAAGGCTCAGAGAGTTTTAAAAAGTTTGTTATAGACTTGCTAATATTACCTTCTTGTTGGATAGATTTCTCTATACACATAGCTTGCTGCCTTAAATATTGATTTTGTAATATTTCACCACTATAGTTTGCTGCTAATAGTACATGGTGCCCACGTGATAACATTGCAGAAAAACTTTTTAAGTAAAGGGCTTGTATGATTTGTAAATAAATTATACCAAAAAATGGCAGCTTAATAATGAGCCAGCCTAAATAATATTTAGCTTTGGGAATTTTAAAAAGAGAGTAAGTGGTTGCGCAAAGCAAAATTAAAAATTGCCAATTTGTGAACAGGGTAAGAAAAATCTTTAAATAGTTAGAAAAATGTATAAATAATTTTGTAGCCAAATGTTGTTCAAAATTATTTTGCTTAAAAAATTGCATTGCTGATGGTAATAAAAATTCATTAAACCCCAATAGCATGCCAAAAATAACTACTACTAAAATTATCGGGTATTGCAGACTGATGCGTAATTGCTTGAAGAATTGTTGTTCTTCTTCTCGAAGCATTGCGTAGTCTTCAAATGCTTGTGCGTATTGCCCCGTTGCTTCAGCAACCTGCAGAAGGCCTAAAAATAATTTAGGAAATATTCCAAATTCTTGTAATATTTGCGAAAGTGACATGCCAGCATAAAGACCTTCGACAATTAAATCTATTTGCTGTTTTTGTGCAGAGTTTAATCTAAGTTTGCTAGCGTGCAGGCTTTCAATTAATGCCAATCCTTGCTTTAGAAAAAAACTTACATCTTTTGCCCATTCTATAGTCCAAGTGTTGGAATTATTTTTTTTAAGCCAGGAGAATTTTTGAGGTTGCAAATAAATAGGATGCAGTCCTCTTAATTTTAAGTATTGCAAAGCCTGATCACGATTTTCTGAGGGAATTGCACCTCGGACTTTTTGCCCTTGTGGATTCAATGCTTGGTATTGAAATGTACGCATAAAAAATAGGTAAGTTGCTAAGAAATTTTTGAACGTAACACAATGTTAATCAACAAATTACCGCAAGCACAATACCATATTACTTTCAGTTAAACAGAAATTACATGTATGTCTGCTTAGTCTAATATTACGAATGAATTTTAATGGGAAAAAGCAAAGAAAAATCTAAACCGTAGTCGTAATTTTTAATATCTAAACAACCCTTAAGCCAATGGTTGTTTATTTCTTTTGTGCTAACGCTAAATCGTAAGCTTGCTTTTTTGTGATTCCATGAATTTCACTAATCATGGATGCAACATCTTTTAGCGAATTTGTTTTTAGCAGTTCTGTTATTTGGGCAGAAATAGCATCAACAGCCATTTCTTCTTCTTTTGGTGGGCTTAAAACAATAACCATTTCACCACGAATTGCATCACGAACTGTAAGTGATTCGCAAACTTCACTAAAGGTGCCAAATATAGATTCTTCATAAATCTTAGAAATTTCTCTAACTACCACCACTAGGCGGTTATTGAAAATTCCTGCCATGGATTCTAGAGTTTTAATCACCCTTCTGGCTGATTCATAAAAAATCAAAGTGGCTGGAACTGTTTTTATATTTTTTGCCATTTTACTTTCATAAAAACCAGCAAAGAAAAATTGATTTGTTGGCATGCCTGATAAACACAAAGCAGATATTGCTGCACATGGCCCAGGCAAAGCTGTAAAAAATAATCCACGTACCTGTAGTTCACGAATTAGTTTATAGCCAGGGTCAGATATAAGCGGCATACCTGCATCGCTAACTAGGCATATGCATTGTCCTTGGGCAATTTTTTCTAAAATTTGTTCACGTGCTTTTGGTGCATTATGTTCGTGGTATGTAAATAAAGGCTTTTTAATGCTGTAGTTTTGTAAAAGCTGTCCTGTAACTCTTGTGTCTTCACAATAAATAACATCACAACTTTTTAAATAATCAATTGCTCTTAAAGTAATATCTTTAAGGTTGCCAATCGGTGTTGGCACAATATACAAACCTGGTTTTAGTTCAACATCCATTGCAAACAATCAAAGCGAATCAATAAATCTAATATCACATATATAACACAAGTTATTTTGCTTACCCGGTAAAATCGTTCACGAAAGCAAAATTTTTTGGGAGCACTTTTTGGGGTGCCAGCCATTGGAGCCGTATCTGTTTCAAAACCCTGTGACATTATCATGAAAAATACTAGCCACCAAGTGCAGCAAAAAATGACAATACCAGATACTATACCCATTAACCGATACTTCCATCGCTAAGGCCATTGATCATTTTTAAATAACGCCTATCAATAGCAAAGTGCTTTTTGTCTGTTGTGTTAGCAGTTGGTTGCATATTTAGGCGAAAAGGTGTGGTGATAATAGTTTGGTATTTATTGTAGGCATCATTTGGGTTCTGGGAAAGTTCTTCTGATTTTTTAGAAATAAGTAAGTTTTCTTCACCAATTGATGCGTAACCCATAACTAATCCAAAAAAGCTTAACGAAGTTTTGCCATTAATAGTAGTTTCAACATAGACAGGAGCACCGCTTGTTCCCGGTAAGGCAAGGCCATATGGTCGTTTATGTTTTAGCCAACTCTTTATGGCAAAATAGCTTCTTTGTGTACTTTCTAAATCATTAATATCTGGTTTTTTCGGAACAACATCAGATGGATCAAAAAATAGTGAACTTAGCATTACAGTTCGTAGGTTAGCCAATGGATCTTCATCTTTATTAGGAAAAAATAAAACCCATTCAAAAAGGCAAAACCCTCGCTTAATTTGTTTAGATGGTATATCTGCATTGCCCCAAGTTTGCACTAGCATTGGCACATCAGCTTCTACAGCAATTTCATTTGCAATGGGAACTGGGATAATACTTTCAACTTCTTGTGAAAGCTTTAATAAGGCAATATCGTACTTGTGCTGGTCTCCAACTTCAAAGCGAATATAGCGGCTGTCTAGCAAAACCTTCTCAACCTTATAAGTTACTTGTGTATGAGGATTAATACTAAAAGTAACATAGAGTTCTTTAGGCGTTATTAAAACGTAATCACCTAAATCTTTTATTGGGTACTTTGCATTAAGCAGCAATTGCATGCCATGGGCTGCAGTTAGCACAATATTTTTACGGACCAAAACTCCTGATTGGGTAAAGCCAATGTCCTTATCTGTTATTAACGCGGCAGCTTCATGGTGAGGGGATTCATAAACCAGTTTTTGATGTTGTTGAATTGTTCCAGATCCAACCATTGCAGTAAGCGGGTAGTGCAGTAAAAAACTCAAAAAAAATGTAACTAAGCTAACTTTGTAACCCACGACTTGCACTTAAATCAATCCTACGATCCACTATCATATACATAATATCACCAACTAGGTGTAAAAACATACCTAACAAAGTAAACATATACAAACAACCAAACATTACAGGGTAATCACGACTTAATGCCGCTTCAAAGCTTAATAAACCTAGGCCATCAAGCGAAAAAAGTACTTCAATCAATAGGCTAGATGTAAACAAAATATGTACAAATGCCGCTGGAAACCCAGCGATAACAATTAACATTGCATTGCGAAAAATATGGCCATAAAGAATTTTATTTTCTTCCAATCCCTTTGCCCGTGCTGTTGTAACGTATTGCTTATTAATTTCCTCTAAAAATGAATTTTTAGTAAGCAAAGTAAGCTTAGCAAATCCGGAAATTACCATGGCTAATAACGGCAAGCAAAGATGCCAAAAGTAATCTGTAATTTTATCAAAAAAACTTAAGAGTTCCCAACCATCAGAAAATAACCCACGCAATGGAAATATTTGGAAAAAACTACCGCCAGCAAAAAATATAATTAAGAACAAAGCAAACAAAAAACTAGGCACGGCATATGCTACAACCACTACAGCACTGGTGACAATATCAAAACGGCTACCATCACGTACTGCTTTACGAATTCCAAGCGGAATAGAGATTAGATAAACAAATAAAGTTGTCCATAACCCAAGTGAAATAGAAACTGGTAATTTCGACTTAATTACTTCAATAACGGATCGTTCACGAAAATAGCTTTTACCAAAATCAAAACGAGCATAATTTTTTATCATTAATAAAAAGCGTTCATGGTATGGCTTGTCAAAACCAAATTGTTTTTCAAGTTGTTTAATAAATTCTGGGTCAACTCCTTGGGCGCCACGGTATGAACTCTCCATACCAAAAGTTTGTTCGCGTAATGTTTGATCACCTCCACCACCTAGACGTGCGTCTACATCACTAGCATCTCCACGCATTTTGCTAATTATTTGTTGAATTGGCCCACCTGGTGCAGCCTGAATAATAATGAAGTTCAGCAACATAATGCCAAGTACGGTGGGAATAACTAATAACAATCTACGGGCAATATATTCAAGCATTTTGATGATTAACCTTTATTTATTTGCACTAGGATAACTTTTTTGCATATCTGGTACGAAATGACACAGCCCATCCATTTTTTTCGTGTTGCTGAGTTCTAGAAATTGCTAAACTATCCTGGGCTACATCTTCGGTAATTACGCTACCGGCAGCAATATATGCGCCATCGCCAATGTAAACAGGAGCTAGCAGAGTTGTATTTGCTCCCACCATAACTTCCTTACCTATTTGAGTTTTGAATTTTTCAAAGCCATTGTAATTGCAAGTAATTGTGCCAGCGCCAATATTGGTTTTTTCACCAACAGATGCATCACCTATATAGCTTAAATGTTTAACTTTTGCTTTCTTTCCAATAATTGAATTCTTAACTTCAACAAAATTACCGATTGATGCTTTTTCCTGTATTTCAGCATTCCCACGTAAATGCGCAAATGGACCAACGGTTGCTTCGGCACAAATTAAGCAATCGCTAAGATA
Source organism: Candidatus Finniella inopinata (assembly GCA_945860985.1). Taxonomy (GTDB): domain Bacteria; phylum Pseudomonadota; class Alphaproteobacteria; order Paracaedibacterales; family CAITNM01; genus CAITNM01. The sequence goes on along the minus strand of CAMASM010000055.1, from coordinate 4,088 downwards.
AGAATGCCCAAAAATACTAGCATATGGGGCAATTCGTACATTTTTACCAATATAAACATTTGGTTCAATATAAGCACCCGAAGCTATTTCAGCATCATAATTAACATAAGTCGTTTCAGGTAAAACAAAACGCACACCGTTTAGCATGTGATTTTTTTTAATACGATCCTGCATAATTTTTTCTGCTTGAGTTAATTCTACAATTGTATTAACACCGAAAAAGTTTTCTTCTTTAGCGTAAATTAAGTCAGTACTGTAACCATTAGAAACAGCCAGAGCCACTAAGTCTGTGGCATAAATTTCTCCTGATTCTTGGTTTGGTCCTAATTTTGGCAAAAGTGTTTGTAATAATTTTGTACTAAAAACATAGGCCCCTGCATTAGCAATTTTATTTGATTTAGCAATTTCATTATGTTTGGTTTCAATAACAGATACAGGTTTCCCTTTGGCATTAAGCTCAATACGGCCATAGGGTTTACTCAAATCTTCAATTTCCATTGCGGCTATTGTTAAATCTGCTTTTGAATCAATCAAATTTTTAAGATCTAAAGGATTTAAAAGTGGCGTGTCAGCACAAATTAACAAGACGTGATTTATGTTATTTTTAACTTTGTTAAATGCTATCTGTAGAGCATCTCCAGTGCCTTTAGGAGATTTTTGCACAACAATATCAATATTATTTATATGATTATCAAACTCTAATGATGGTGAAGTTACAATAATAATTTGTTCAAAATTAAGACTATCGGTGGCATCTATAACCCACTGTAGCATTGGTTTTCCAGATATGGTGTGTAGTACCTTTGGTATATGGCTTTTCATACGAGTACCGTTACCAGCTGCTAAAATAATTACTGCCTTCATTAATCTTTGTGCTAAAGTTTGCCTCAATACCATACCATGTGTTCGTCTTAATGGCTATTATTGGCTTTTATTTATCACCCAACTGTTGTCACTTAGCGTGGCATTATGGGGAGCAATTTTTTGAGCAAATTTACGTACTTGAGCCGGGACAAACCCATGCTGGAGCTTTAGTACCATTAATAAATAAATTTTTGACTTTCACTCCTAAAATTATTGCCACGACCACAGGCCCTGGATCATTTACAAGTATTAGGATTCAATTAGCCACAGCTATTGGCTTAAAAATTGGTTATGGTGCTGAACTTTTTTGCCCAAATACCCTAGACATTTTAGAATATGCAAGTGGTGGCGCCATACCGTGTATAGATAGCTTTAGGGATGATTATTTTGTAAAAATTGATGATGTAGTGACTTGCAAAAATGAACCAGAACTGCGTATTCTTGAATTTCAAGGTAAAAAGCTTTGTGGGGATTTAGGCCAATTTCCTAAAAATTTGGCACTAAGTTTGATAAAGTATTATCTAGCAAATCCACAATTAAAGAATTTAAACAAACCTGATCCTTATTATGTTAGAACCCCAGAATATAAAACCCGAGCCAATTTTAAATGATGATGTAGCTTGGTTTAAGCAATTATTTTTTGAGTGCTTTGGCAAAGAAGACTCTTGGTTAGAGAATTTTGAAGACAATAAATACCAAACTTTTCATATCAAAAGACAATCTTTTATTGTTATATATGAAGTTAATGACCAAACAGACCTCTTAACCATTGGTGTTGCTAAGAACGCTCGAAAACAAGGTCTGGCGACCAAACTAATAAATTGGGCCATAGACATAGCTCCATTAGGGCAGAAATTTTTTTTAGAGGTCGAGTGTAATAATACAGCAGCAATTAATCTTTATAAAAAAATTGGTTTTAAGCAGATATCAGTTAGAAAAAATTACTACCAAAAAGGTGATGAAGACGCAGTTGATGCCTTAGTAATGACTTACCAAAAATCTATTCACAACAACAGCACAAATTAAAAATCACTAACTAATCTATAAATTTGTCCCCTAGTATTTTATTTTGTCCCATAAAGTCAGTTTAACCATAATTTTGTGATATTATGAAAACCGTCAACAAAATTAAAAAGAGACTCCATGACCAAACAACACAAAACCTCAAGAAAAATGACTCGCATGGCTGACAGAATATTCCATGAATCAATGAAAAATAGAAACTATTCTCAAGCAGCTAAATCTATGGGGATTAAGCTAAAAATAAATCAGGAAGACAGCCTATTAAAAACTAAAGTTGATGAATTATCAAAAATCAATATAACTGATCTTCCCATAGAAATTTTAATCAAGTGGCAAGGTGAGCTTGCAGAAAAATTATTACAATATCCAGAATATCGAGAAATTATTCTTAATCTTCCTAAACTACCAGATGATCTTATGAGTGTGGTTACTGCCCCCACATAGGTGCATTCATACTTAAGATTTTTTTTAAATATCTACGTTCCTCGTTTTAAACGCACCGTGTAAGTTACGGTGTTCCATCAAGCAGGCAAAATCATGTTCCCCCAAACATGTCTGCATTAGGAACACTGGTACCCAATGTATGTTTTGTGAAGGGGTTAACATCACAAAATGTGCAAGTAGTGGAAGACTCATTTGTGATTAGGCATAATCACGAAAGAGAGGGCCCAGGGCAATGTGTTTGATCGCATATTATCAAAGTGGCAACGCTTGGATGACGACGTGTGTCATCCCTGACGAGGTGCAGCGCACCGAGATCGGGGACCCAAAACGGATAGTCCTAAGTCGTAACTGCAGGCCTTTATAAAAAGCCCAAGCAGTATGTGGTCTTGTTGTATTCATACAGTAAGATGGCAAGCTCAAATACTGAGCTAACTTACACGGTGCGGAACTCTTCAAAAACGAAACGAAAAAAGAATGAGAGAAAGGAAGGGGAATGACATAATTGCCGCTGTTCCCTTGTCATCCCCTCGCAGGAGGGGATCCATTTTTGCTTAACGCTATTTTCTGTAAATGGTATAACGCTCATTCCAGTGGATCACCACAGCCATCCTGGCTTCGTGATGACGGTTTCACACGTCTTTGCGAACCCCAAATGGGGTGAAGCAATACAGGCGAAATATTATCAATTATACTTAAGTCATTCCTTTTATTAATACTTTTTTAATAAGTAAATCGTATATTTATAATTGGTATTTGCTCAATAAATACTAATGTTTGAAATTATTATACAAAGGATATATTTATGAAAAAATTAATTATTATGGCAGCTTTAACCACAGCTTTTAGCACTGGTACTATTGTCGCCTCTACTGAACCACTTTCTGAAACCGACAATCACAAAAGGTGTGGATTTGCTGGGCTTGTTGATATTAACGTGAACATAAACCTTGATTCTGGAATGTGCCATGGTGAGTTAAGTAAACACTTAGGCCTTCGTCTTGTTGATATTAAGGTAAATTTTAATAATGTTGATATTGGGGCAATTTTTGGTCAAACACAAAAGCCAAACCCGGTAACAAACACTGGTAAGGTTGCTAATATTGCAGAGGGGGAGCTAGATCCGAATGGTGGTACTGGTGATCCGGAAGATGTAAAAGGTGATCCTATAGAAAATTCAGAAGTAACTCCATATGGAATATTTAAGGAAAACTATGAAGGTGGTAAAAAAAATATTTTTGAGGCTTTGGAAAAATTCACAGGCAGCACTTTAGATGCTTATGATGTTTATACAAGCATTATTTTTGGTAAAGATTTTGGTGGTAATGGTATTTTAATAAAAAATACTGTAGCTAGAGAAGCTACAGAAGGAAAATATGACGACAAGCTAGTCTTTCTTAAAAATCTATTGACAGGTTTTTTTCCTGTATGGCAACAGGATGAAGGGGCTGAGCCTCAAATAGACATAAGTAGTAAAAATATTGAAAATGTTCTTCAACATATTGCAGGAACGCTAGGCATCACTTTTTTCTCGGTTGTTGAACAACATCCAGTTGAACAACCAATCGACGAATTAGTAGACAAACTCGTGAAAGAAAAGGTAGCTACGGCTAAAAAACCTGTGCAGAAGAAGGAAAAAAAGGCAGCTAAGAAAAAAGAGACCAAAAAGAAGGTGCAATTTATAGATTATCCGGAGTTAGAGGATACGTCTGATTGTTTTGAATACAGATAAGTTGTAGCAACAATCATAGTGAATAATT
>CAMASM010000054.1 GCA_945860985.1 Candidatus Finniella inopinata | reverse complement strand
AGATGTGAAAAATATGAAACAAGAGGAATTTGATGAAGTCATGGAAAATTACAATACAACACCCAGAAAATCTTTGGGATGGTTAACTCCTCTTGAGGCCTTTAATGAAAATTTACACCGTGTTGCACTTCGAACTTGAATGTGGCCGGAACATCATAACGAGCTTATTATTGTTAACCTATCCCACGCCTTTAATATAAATAGTCAAAATTTTACAGGTCTTAATCAAGAAGAGTGGAACTTATTATTTGAAAGCCTAGGTGCGATTAAAAATATGTTTTGTGGACCAAATGACGTAAATTTAGCAACACTAGGTCTTAGGGATTTTATAGGGAAAAATATGTCATCTGTTGTATTTGTTGTGGATGCAAGTGAAAGTAAAGAAAATGTTGATTTAGGAAAATACAAAGGGAGGGGAATTTACCCAATTAAAAGCCTTGATTTGTTTGATCAGTATTCTGAAACAAATGACTTAGAAAAAATGGCCAAGGATCAAGTTAGCAAAATGCGGACTAACAGCTGCAGATATTTTTTACTGTCATGGACGCTAACTCAAAATACTTTAGATGTATTAAGTTCTGCATTTAGTGGTATTTTTTGCAGAAAAAGGGACCAGCATAGCGTATTGAGTTTAGCAGAAAAAGCAAATGCTATATTAGCTCGAACGGTTTTGCCGTTATGCACTGCTAAAAGCCATCCAAACGTAATATCAGTAGATAACGTTACAAAATCACTTGGGCTTTGTGAATTAGCTATGCAAATAAATTCAACAGCGAGTCAACCCTAAGGACGCATTTTTAAGCGGCGCACCCTACGTGGATCTGCTTCTAGTACTTCAAACTCGCCACCGTTTGGGTGGCGAATAATTTCTCCACGTACGGGAACGCGGCCAGCTAAGAAAATAACCAAACCACCAATGGTATCGATATCTTCGTCATCATCAACGGCTAACATAGGCACAGCACCAAGTACTTCTTGAAGTTCTTCAAGGGGAACACGCCCATCGCTAATTACGGTGCCGTCCGGTTTTATTTCAATTTGCTTGGTATCGTGTAAATCTGTGGCATCTTGAATGTCACCAATTACTTCACTGATAACATTAGAAAACGTCACCAACCCATCAATACCACCATATTCATCGACAACAAAGGCAATGCGCGCACCTGTTTCACGCATTTGTACTAACAAATCTAATGTACGCATTGAAGGGGCAATGAATAATACATCTTTAACTAAGTGCTTAATTGGCATTTGACGGCCACTTTGAAGCCAAGAAAGTACATCTTTAATGTGAATAACGCCAACAATATGATCTAGTGTATCACTGCATATTGGCAGAAAACTCAGACCATTTTTTACCATTATCTGGATCATTTCGTCTGCGTCACCAGTAATTGAGCACGAGACAATATCTGCTCTTGGAATCATAACATCTTGAACTGTAAGATCATGCAGATTAAGTACATTTTCTAAAAGAGCTCTCTCACCAGATTCTATTGAAGGTTCTGTTTCTTCTCTTTCTTCAATCAATTCTTCTATGGTATTTCGAAGATTTTCAGGTTCGCTTTTTTTAAATAATTTTAATAAATTTTTAATGATTGCCATAAACTACTGATACGGATTGTTGATATTTAAGGTGTTCAAGATCATGATCTCTTTTTCTTGCATAGATTCAGCTTCGTCATCAGTTTCATGATCGTACCCTAGTATGTGCAACATACCGTGAACTACGAGGTGATTAAAGTGATCTAAGAAAGTTTTTTTTTCGGCTAGAGATTCGCTAAGTATTGTTTCGAATGACAAAGCCAGATCACCTAACAAATAGGGGTGTGGAGAATTTCTATTAGCATTAAGAAGCTCATCTTCAGTTAGGTTTGGAAAAGAAAGCACATTAGTTGGTTTGTCTTTATTGCGAAATTCTTGATTTAGCCTTTGAATTTCAGCATCGTTTGTAAGTAATATGCTAACTTCTACTTTTATTAAAACATTTAAGTCATTTAATACCTGTTGGATTATTTTATGCAATAAAATATGCCATTGATCAGCAGAATGCCATTCTAGCCAACGTTCATCGTCAACATCTATTAAGACATCAAGATTACTATCTTCATCTAGCATAAGTTGATTTCGATTCTTTATCATAGGCAATAACAATCTTTGCAACAATTGGGTGACGAACTACGTCAGTTTCATTAAATGTAATTATAGAAATATCAGGAATATCTTTTAAAATGCGTATGGCATGGTGTAATCCTGATTCAATTCCTGAAGGAAGATCAATTTGGCTAAGGTCACCAGTAATCACCATACGTGAATTATGACCAATACGCGTTAAAAACATCTTCATTTGCACAGAAGTTGTATTTTGCGCTTCATCTAAAATGACAAAAGCATTAGAAAGGGTACGTCCTCGCATAAATGCAAGTGGTGCAACCTCAATTTCTCCGTTGGTTAAGCGTCTTTCTACTTGATCGCTTGGTAACATATCATGCATGGCATCATATAGTGGTCGTAAGTAAGGATCAACCTTTTCACGCATATCACCCGGTAAAAAACCAAGTTTTTCTCCTGCTTCTACCGCAGGACGCGTTAGGATAATTTTATTAACCTTACCGGACATTAGCAAAGAAACACCAACAGCAACTGCTAGGTAAGTTTTTCCTGTTCCGGCCGGGCCAACGCCAAACACCATGTCTTTACTTTGTATAGCATTGAGGTATTCAGCTTGGTTAGGGGAACGGGGAAAAATTATACGGCGTTTTGTCGTGATACTAATTTTCCCATTAGCACTATTTGTCTCATTTTGTTCTAGATTTATTGAGTGGTCAGCAAGACGAATGGCATCTTCTAAGTCATCTGTATCAATGTCTTGCCCTTTGCTTAGCTTTGAATACAAAAATTGTAGAGTGTTTTTTGCATAACCAATATCTGGCTCTGTCCCAGCAATTGAAAGATGATTACCACGAATAGATATAGTCACGCCGAAACGACTTTCAATTTTTTTAATATTGACGTCACCTGGACCAATTAGCTGAGAAAGTAGAAGGTTATCCTGAAATTCTAAGTGTTGGCTACTATTATCTTCTTTCAAATTAGCTCTCCGGCAAGGCTATTGCTATATCCATTATTAATCTTAACCATTAAAAAGTTACCAAATAATGAACAATCACCATCTAATGTCACGGATTGCATGTATGGTGTCTTACCAATAATTTGTTGTGGAGCCTTTCCTTGCCGATCGAATAATGCTTCTACTGTTTTACCAACCATTGATTGGTTAAAGGCTAATTGTAATGTATTTAAAGAGTTTTGGAGTTCTGCCAACCTATCTGACTTAACGTCTTCTGGAACTTGGGTTAGCAAGGCACTAGCAGGAGTTCCTGGACGGGGGCTATATTTAAAAGAATAAGCTTGAATGAAGCCAACTCTTTCAACCAAGGCTATAGTTTCTTTGTGATCTTGCTCTGATTCGCCTGGGTATCCCACAATGAAATCTGAAGAAAAAGCTATGTTTGAACGTGCGTTACGCAATTTTTCAATTATTTTTAAGTATTCATCAACATTATGTTTACGGTTCATAGCACTTAGAATTTTATTGCTGCCTGATTGCACAGGTAAATGTAAAAACGGCATTAATTGGTCAATGTCACGGTGTGCATTATATAAATCATCATGCATATCAAGTGGGTGTGATGTCGTATAACGAATTCTTTTTAATCCATCAATTTCAGCAAGGTCATATAGTAAGCGACCAAGTGACCATTCTTTTCCATCAATCCCTTCACCATGATACCCATTAACGTTTTGTCCTAATAGGGTAATTTCTTTTGCCCCAATACTTACCAGATGCTTAGCTTCGTTAATTATTTTAAGGGCAGGGCGAGAATACTCAGATCCCCTAGTGTAGGGAACTACGCAGAAATGACAAAATTTATCGCATCCTTCTTGAATAGATAGGAAAGCGCTAACTGGTGTTTCATCAGGTACTGGCAAAAAATCAAATTTGCTTTCAACAGGAAATTCAGTATTGACGACTCTGCGTCTTTTACCTTTTACTTTATGTTCTAGTTGAGCAAGCATTTCAGGCAGACGATGGTAACTTTGTGGACCAAAAACCATATCAACATATGGTGCTTGGCGAGTGATCTCAGCACCTTCAGCTTGGCCAACGCAACCCCCAACGGCAATCAACATATTGCGATTAACCTTCGCTGCTATACGGTCTTTTTTTAATATGTTTAAACGCCCAAGGTCAGAAAAAACCTTGTGTTCTGCCTTTTCTCTAATATGGCAGGTATTTAAAATAGCAACATCAGCGTCATCAGGGGACTCTGTAAGGCAGTACCCGTGGGGCTTAAGAAGATCGGCCATCTTCTGACCGTCATAGACGTTCATTTGACAGCCGTAATTCTTAATATAAACTTTTTGTAGAGTGGTCATGCCTTACTTAGAAACTGCTGCCACTTGTGTAATATCACCCGTTGTTTGATCAACAAACTTTACACGCTTGCGGCGACCTGTTTGACCAAGTCCAGTAGTTTTAGCGATTTGGCTACGACGACGTGCATAATTTGGTGCAACCACAGGGTAATCTGGTGCTAGTCCCCAACGTTCTCTGTATTCATCAACGCTCATTTTGTAAACTGTATTTAGATGTCTCTTTAACATTTGAAGTTTCTTACCATCTTCTAAGCAAACTATATACTCATCAGTTACTGAATCTTCAATTGGAACAGCAGGATTTAGTGGACCAGACTTGCGGAAACCATGTCCATGGCGCGCAAGGTCTTGTACTACGCTGTGCACTTTCTGCATAATACTTTGGATTTCAGAAACTTCTACTGTGTTATTGCTAATATAAGCACACACAATATCAGTTGTAATATTTAATATGTCTAATTGGGCTGTTGAGTCAGTCATACATAACCTATTTATTTAATCATGATATACTTATAGTTACGTTAAATTGAAATTGCAAACTTTTTTTAGCAATAGTGAAATATTTTTTATTAATCTCTAAAAAAGTTTAACTATTTGTTAACTTTTATTGTGAATTATATGAATATATACGTTTCAAGGCATTTCTTTAAAAAAAGTCTTTTGCTATCATTAATGTAGTTGGTGAATAAAAAGTAAATCAATTAATGTTTAACCTTTTGCATGATTGGTGTACACGTAGTCCGTTGTATTGGTTAATGTTACGCAAATCTGTGCAAAATCAAATGCGAGAGCTGCATCAAGATAGCTGGCCGTCAGTAACACGTAATACTAGAAGTCTAAGCGCAGGACTTTATCAGGCCGGTGAATCAACGCTTACAATAGCAGAAATGTTACAATGTCTAGCTCACCCAAAACAAGATGCTGTTACAGTTTCCGTTCATACCTTTGACTTTCTTCGCGATCTTCACACAATAGGCGACAATAATAGTAGACGACTTGCACGTCAATGTATTAGTCATTGGATTCAGCATAATAGTTTGTGGACAAAAAAACCTTGGCGCACTCCTGGATGGAATCTTGATGTTTTAGGTTATAGATTGTGCAATTGGCTGGGTTTTTATGATTTTTTTGGCCACAGCGCAGACCAAGAATTTCGCAAAAAACTATTAAATTCAATTGGTCAGCAATACCGTTTTTTAAAACGAGGTTACATAAGAATAAAAGATCCGATTAGTCGTTTTCGTGCCCTGAAGGGCCTAATATATGCTGGCTGCGCTTTGCCCAGAGAACGAAATAAATTAGACAAATGGTTAGCTCATTTGCAAGTTTGTTTAAACGAACAGTTTGATGAGCAGTTTAATCAGCAATCTCGTCATCCAGGCACAACTGTTTTATTGTTACGTGACCTGATAGATTTGCGCTTATTATTGCGGCATTTTTACGCAGGTCAGATTGATAACTTGAATGATTTTATTATTCGACTAGCACCCATAGTAAGGCATCTGCGCCACGGAGACGGTGGTTTAAGCTCTTTTACAGGAAATGCCACACAAAGATTAGAAGCTTTCTGCGATTCAGCTCTAAGCGAAAGTTTGGTTGATATGGCATTGTCGTTAGCAGATAGCCGGGCAATTTTGCCAGATCCTATTGCCATGGGTTATGTGCGCTGCTCTAGTAAGGCTGGATTTTTATTAATAAATACCCAACCAACACTTTGCTATACAAAGCTTAATGATTGGCATAGTAAATCTACAGGAATACTTGATTTTGAATGGTCGGATAGGGCACAACGCTTATTAACCCGTGCTGATGTTAGTGTTTATCTTCATGATTTTAAGAATTATATAAACTATAGACCCCAAAAAAACCAAGAAATTAAAAGTAATATTACCCATGAAAAAGGCGTAGGGTTTTTTGATGGTGAGTACCAAGAAAACTACCATACCAAAGAAGGCCCATATGGCGCACTGTTAAAGAATAGACGTGAACTTTATATCTCTCCTAGCGGAGATATTCGCGGCGAAGACCAGATTTTTTTATCACAACCTGGAACTGGATACTTAAGATTCCTTGCTGCACCTGGACTTGAATGGCGAATCACAGGGGAAAATGAAAGCGCTTTTTTATGTAAATCCAGTCTAGATAAAACACAAAAGCCAGAACACATTAAACGTTTCTTATGCCAAGGAAATGTCCAATTAAATGTTTACGATGTTCTAGGACAGCAGGCACTATGCCTAACTTTCTTGATTCCAGACAATCAGCAAATATCACTTAAATGGGCACTTTCTCCAGTTAATTAGCCTTTCTTGGTAAAAATAGGATCATTCCCTTCAAACAAAAAACTAACATATGCTATCGTTTGACCCTTTTCATTTTGTCCAAATTCAATAAAATTTGGGTCAGATCTAGAGAAATTGCCATTAAATTCCCATCCATTAAAATCAAATTCATCGCCATTCCAGTGCACAATATGACAGGAATGGTTGTTTGCCTTAAATAGCAATCCTTCTGCACTTTGAACAATTTCAATTTCGCCATAAAGTTTATTAGTGTAGGTGCCAGCATAGAACTTGTCATCACGTTTGGGAGCTAGCTTTGTCAGTTTTTTAGCCATACGTTGATTATGAATTCTTGCATAATACTCGCTTTTACGTTTCACATATTCCTGACTCCAGTCACGTTCTTCTAAATTTAAAAAGTAGTCTAAAAATACATTGCGTAGTGCTTCTAGCAACAAGTTAACATTGAAATGGCCAAGGTTAGTTATAATTGCTACGGCAAACCCTTCTGATGGGCACATAAACATTAAGCTTCTTTGACCAGCGTACCCACCCATGTGTTCAAAAGTTTGTATGGTGTTGCTATCTTTTCCATAGTCATAGCTAAACCATCCCATGCCATACCCGACATCATGCATAACTTCTGGGGGAAATTGCATGTCCCTTGGCTTAACATTAGTATTATAAACCACTGCCTGGCGCATCTCTTTAATATGAGATTCAGGAATGATTTGTTGGCCATTATGTTTGCCATCGTTTAATTGACATTGCAACCAAATACCAAAGTCATGCGCTGTAGTATTCACACCAGAAGTTGATGGAAACACATAGACTAATTGCGGTAAACCTATGCAAACAGCTTGGCCTTCTTTATTTTTATCGTGACATAGTGCGATGTTCTCATCTTTGCCAAATAACCCCTTTAATTTATTCAGCCAAGACTTTTCTATACTAATTAAACTGTCATCTGCTGAGCTACGGGTCATACCAAGTGGTTTACTGATACATTCATCAAAAATTTCGCTGAATTTTTTATTAAAAGCCTTTTCCATAATTAACCCCATAAAACCAAACATTTGGTTGCTATAGGTATAATCATTTCGAAAACTAAGGTTAAACGGAAGCATGCCAAATCTTTCAACAATTTGCATAGGCTGCAATTCCAATTTCATTAATGAATCGCCGGCAAACTGGTCAATTCCCATACGATGGCTAATTAAATCCTGTAATGTTGCTTTTTCTGTAACATCCTTATTTGATAGATTAAATTCAGGAAGATGTTTTTTTACCAAGTCCTGTAAAGAAAAAACTTTCTTGTTATCAAGAATTCCAGCAATTGATGCGGTAAAGTTTTTAGTTAATGATGCAATCTGAAAAATTGTATGTTCATTAACGGGTTTGTTCTTTCCAACTTCACGGGTACCGAAGCCTTTGCACATTAAAACCTTAGTTGGTGTAACAATAACAATTGCCATCCCAGGAATCGCCCAGGCTGGCATAGATTTTTCAATATATTTTTCAAATTTAGGTAAAAAATTATTTATTCTTTGTTCGGTAGATGTTGCAAATAATAAGCTGCAAATGGCTGGCAGTATAAGTAAACGAGTAAACATTGATGAAACTCCTTGATGAATTTAACTTAACTTTTACAGAATAAAATTGATAATTTATTAACAATTAGCTGTTAGCTTAAAATTAAGCATAGCAAAAATGTTTAAGTGAGAAAAGTTATGGGACCAATGTTATTATTAGTTTTAGGCATATTGAGTGCCGTTGGTTTAGGGTTATACCAATTTGGTGAACATCATAGGTTTGATATGGTGTCAGATGCAAAAGGTGGCATATTTATCATTGATAGAAAATCGGCTGCTATTAATTATTGTAATGATAAGACTTGCTCTTTAGTTGGTAATGGTGCTTTGCCGAGCCAAATCATGGGTAATCCAGCAGCATTAATGGCAGTGCAGGGTGCAATTATGGGAGCTCCAGCCGCAGTAACCGCGGTAAAGCCCGGTGAAGCACCTAAAGGAATGCAGTCAAATATAGCTGCTTCTAGTGCAAAGCCGGCAAATGATACACCTGCTGTAGCTCCTGCTGCTGCAAAAGAATCTAAAAAAGAAAAGCCTAAAGATAAAGATGATTCTGATACCGAAGAAGAAGGTGAAGATGACGAAGAACACGAAAACTCTGAAGAGACAGCAGCAGACGATAAAGAAGAAAACAAAGAAGATGCGCCAGATGGCTTTTCGTTTAACTAATCAACTAAGTAATCAGCTTTACTTTTTTTGCGATCTTATGGGTAATAATGGCAAAAGCGCCATTACCCATAACATTTGCAGATGTTAAAATCGGGTCTTGCAAAACATAAATACTGGCTAACAGGCCAGCCACTTCAGGCGACATTCCCAGATTTTGCTGGAATACCGGAATTAAAACCAATACACCACCACCTGGAACTCCAGCACAAGAAAATTTAGCAAGGCAATAGAAAAATACAAATATTGCATAAGTTGAAATGCTCGGAATATCACTACCGTGCATTAGCATTAGGGCTAGTGCAGTAATGCTAATGCTAACGCCATCACCAATTAAGTGCACGTTAACTGTAGCTGGAATACAAAAATCTGCGTAGTTTGCATCTCCAGTATTGCGTTCTGTTGCTGCAATAGTTATTGGCATAGTAGCGGCACTAGAAACTGTACTAAAACCAGTAATCCCAGCAGGTAACATTTCTTTAAGATACGAACAAATGACCTTTATTTTGCCTTGAGAAGCAATAACGTACATTAAAAAAAGATAAATAAACAAAGTAACACATGTAAAAACAAATACCCCTGTATAACGCTGTACTAGAGGCCATAAGGCGTCTTCCTTAGCAATCTTTAGCAAAAATCCTAATACATAAATTGGGAGCAGGGGAATAAAACACTTTTTAAACACTGTTGTAGAAAATTGTCGTAATTTAAAAATTACATTTAAAATTGATTTGATAGGGTAGAGCCCTAAAGATAGACCAACAATTGCTCCAATTAGCATTGTCTTATCAGTTGGGATAAAGGGTCTTAACGGTAATTGCCACAAACTTTGTACTGTTTTTAATGTGGTATTTATTAAATCAGAGTTTTTTAATGGTGCAATCAAAAATGGCAAGACGTGGCTACCTACGGCGTAACCATAAAAAACCGTCAGGGCATTAGAAACGCATGTGCACACAATAACGAAAACAACTAACAAAAATCCTTTTGAATGAAATGCCCCAAGAGCTATTGCAATATAAGAGAACACCAACAAGGGTAAGAAATGCATCAACAGGTCTTTTAGTAAATTACTGGCTGTAAACGCATATTCGGCAAATTCATGAGTTATCTTAGCCCCAAAGAACAAAGCAAACATTAAACACATAAATAGTTGTAAGGGGATATTGCGCATTATATTGCGTAAAAAAGCCATGTCTCAAATTTATTCTTAAATGGTTTAACAATATGCCAGAAAACAGGAATCTGTGGAACAGGAATATGGTGACTTTGTAGCAGAACGCCTGGTTATATTGATTCCATAATATATATTATGGAAAGTTATTGCTGTGCCTTGTGTACAGGCATTGGATTCCTTTGTGCATAACTTCTGTGGATAACTTGATGCAGAAATATAGTGCATTCTCCTTTAATATCACTTGAGCTTGGCTTAGGCTTTTGCTCTAATTAACTAGGTATTGTTTTTATTTAGTCTGTGTATGATTCTTTCTGTCGCTCCTCTGTTAGTTTGGGCTTGGTTAAATAGCGAGAATGAACCACAAAAACCAAATGCTGATGAAGGAAAACAAGCAGACCCCTCTTCTGCTGTTGTTGCAGATAAAGCAGCTAAAAGAGTAAGAGCTAAAAAAAATAAGATGTCCCGTAACCAAGCTTTTCAAGTTTTGATTGAACATGGTTTTCAACCCCAAATACCTACTAAAAAAATTCCTAAAATAAAAATATATGCGCAGGATTCTATAGGCCTTCCCTTAAAAGAGGTTATTCTTGGCGAAGCTAATGAAAAACCTATACTTATACATTTTTGGGCAACATGGTGTGGCCCATGTAAGCTTGAGATGCCTCATTTTGCAAAATATGTTAGATCACAAGATACATTTGATGTTTTTACAGTTACTTCAGAGCTAAAAGATGGAAAAGATGATGATTTTAAAAAAATATGGAAGTTTTATGAAATCGGTAAGTTAAAAGGGTTAAATGCTTGCTCAGACTCAAGTGGCCGCCTTACTAATTTTTTAAATGTTGGCGCTATACCCCTTACATTTGTAATATCTGCCGATGGATTATTATTTGGTAGTTTCTTAGGGACAACGGATTGGGCTAACGATGAGCTTAAGGATGCCCTAGAAGATTATATGGGCACATCAAACGAACAATAATATTAAGACTTATTAAAAAATTAATGATAAACGTTATCACCGCCTCCCCACCCCTTATTTGGGTGGGTGCATTATGTGCTAGAAGTGGTAAAAATAAGTTAAGACACTTGAGGAAAATATTAAATTTCTTTTTCATGTTGCATTACGGTAGCTTTCCCAAGCTTGAAGCGTATTTGTCTATCATTTTAGCGAACGCCCCGTTTCCTAGTACATTGGCACAAGTAACCACAGGATCAAATAAAATATAAAGCGCTGTAATTAGTGACATCATATTCGCCTGTTCTAAAATGAAGTGCAACACCATAAGATGTTAGTTGAAATACAAACAAAAAAATGGAGTTGCATTTGGAAAAATATCACCACTTATCTTATGAGGAAAGAGTGAAAATAGCGAAGCTTTGGCAATCGAAGTCCTCAAT
>CAMASM010000053.1 GCA_945860985.1 Candidatus Finniella inopinata | reverse complement strand
CGCTATTTTCACTCTTTCCTCATAAGATAAGTGGTGATATTTTTCCAAATGCAACTCCATTTTTTTGTTTGTATTTCAACTAACATCTTATGGTGTTGCACTTCATTTTAGAACAGGCGATGGTGTTGCACTTCATTTTAGAACAGGCGTTCATTTATTTAAGAGGAAGTAATCAGCCATCTCCCAAAAATACATCCTGCAAGAATACTTGTAAAATTTCTAAACATGGTATATTTGAACCAAACGATGAATCTAAAGGTAGGGTTGCTAGAGCCTGTGCTTACTTTTTCACAAGGTACCCAACATTTTTAGCGAAAATGTCGCAGGTTATCGATATTCATACAATGATATCTTGGCATGAAAAGTATCCACCAGACCATTCTGAAAAAAAACGCGAAAAAGCAGTTTTTTATGTACAAAAAAACCACAACCCATATATTACCCAATCAATAAGCTATATGCGTGAAATTTGGCTGGGTAACCTTTAGAAGGATTTTCAAAATATCCATTAAAAGCCTTTAAAATGCATCCTGAGCAAAAATAATTAATACGCATATTAGTAATATAGCATTAAATTATCGTCATAAAATATATGTAATTTACTAATTATTAACTAAAAGGATGCATGATAGGAGTATAAATTATATTTCTATTATGAGTCTATATCATGCGAAGGATTACAACTTTTTACTTTATTTTAGCGTTTTTTTCTTATTTTTCAAATGCTTCAGCTAGCGTAAATGACACAGTAAATGACTTACTTAATGATACCAAAGTAGAGCACTCTAACACAAAGTTTATTTATAAATTAACCATAAGGTTACATAAGGTATGCGCACAATTTAAATTAGATAATCAAATTAGATTCAGTCATACAGAAGCATTACAGTTACTTGGTGGTGTACAAAAAGCAAGTGGAGAGCATTCTATATACTCAGGAGGAAGTTCTGGTGATGTAATTAATTGTGGGCATGTTGTACCACAAAGTTTTTTTCATAATGTAAAAGTGATGAAGTCAGATCTTCACCATATTTATCCTGCTCACCAATCAATTAATTTTGCCAGAGAAAAATATAAATTTGCAACTGTACCTGATATTGAGGCAGACATTATTTATAATGGTAGTGTGGATGGTGTCGACGATTCAGAAATAGTTAAAAATATCAGTAAATATGGATGTAAAATATCTTCTAAAAATAAAAAATTTGAACCAGACGATGAATCTAAAGGCAAGGTCGCAAGGGCCTGCGCTTACTTTTTTACAAGGTATCCCTGGATGCTACAAAAAATGTCAGAAGTAATTGAGATTAATACAATGGTTGATTGGCATGAAAAATATCCACCTAGTGAGCCTGAAAAGAAAAGGGAAGCAGAAATATTTAAAGTGCAAAAAAACCACAATCCATATATTAACCAATCAGCAAGCTATATGCGTGAAGTTTGGTTATGTAAGTAGTTAAGATAATTTAATCTTTAGGTGATTAAGCAGCTAATAGGTATTAGGAACCGCTTTTTTGCCTGTTAACAGGTTAACTAAGTGCTCAACATTTAATCTAAGTCTTTCTAAGGTTTGTTGGTCAACTCTCAATTCTTTGTTTCCACTTTTTTCGTAAGTTAAACCTACTGATATGTGTCTTGACCCTGGATAAATAGAACATTTTGGACATCTGCCATCATCAGTATTAATAGCTGGCCCAAATAGGAAATAATCCACTTCAGGCTGAGGGATAAGGTAGAGTGTTTGGCCACGAATATTTATTAAGTTGGGATCATTAAACAGATTGCCTCCCCCTGTACAATTAAAAATTATTTTTTCATTAAGTGTTTTTAAATCAGATGATGAACTAAATTTTTTATTAATAAACTTGATTCCTTTTTTACTCAAATTTTCATATAGGTAAGGAATCAATAAATTACCATCCATATGGATAGTCTCAAAAGACCAGGCAGGTATATAATTTTTTCCATCAGCTGATAGCTTTATTTTTTTGCTCTTAATTAATCCTGTAACTAAAGGATGCTTAGCTAAAGGATCATCTGGAAATAAAGAATAAGCGTTTCTAATTTTCAGACCAGGCAAACTCTGATCTATGATTTTTCTATGGTAGTAATTCCAAGAATCTTTTTGTAATTGTTCAAACAGTTCTACATCACCAACATCCGCCCCAAATGGCATCCAGTAGCCACCAGCCACTAATGATGTTATGCATGGATGGTTTTCTTTAAAAACACAATCCTTTTCAGGCATTTGCGCGGCATATACAGTGACTTTATAGCCTTTTTCATTTAAGAACTTCGCTGTAAATAGGCCAGCATACCCAGCTCCTACTACTGCTATTTCTTTTCCAATTTCTTCTGTTTTGCTGAAGAGTTCTACTATATATTTTGCACAACCTGGAGCTAAACTTGCTCCAGCTCCCCCATGTCCATAATTGTGATAAACAGATTGGTCATCATTTGTTTTTTCCAGTTCTAAACGTATTCCGCCTGTACGATAAGGGCGCAGGCCTACATTCCACCCTACTACGCTTTGCGCATTACATTGAGGCAGGTAAATATCAATTTTAGGAAACTCTTCTTCCATCTTAAGGGCTCAATAAAAATAAACCCATTAAATGTAATCAAGCATGCTAAAAGGATTTTCAATATATCCCTTTAAAGCTTTCAAAAATGCAGACCCTACAGCACCATCTAAAGCACGGTGGTCAATAGAGAGTGTACAAGTTACCATATTAGCAACCTCAATTTTACCTGATTTAACTACGGCACGTGGTTCACCCGCACCAATTGCCAAAATACAAGCCTGAGGTGGGTTAATGATTGCATCAAAATGCTTAATGCCAAACATACCTAGGTTAGAAATTGTAAAACTACCACCTTGATAAGCTTCTGGTGCTAACTTACCCGCCTTAGCCTTTTGGGCCAAATCTTTTACTTCCAAACTAATTTGGGTTAAAGACTTTAGGTTTGCAGCCTTTACAACTGGAGTTACCAAACCGCCTTCAATAGCCACTGCTACACAAACGTCTGCTTGAACGTAACGCCTAACGTAATCCCCATGGAAAGTTACATTAGCATTTGGTTCGTCTATTAGCGCTAACGCCACTGCTTTTACGAAAAAATCATTAACAGATAATTTAGTTTTGGAATTTGGCATAGCATTAATTTTGGTGCGAAGACTTAGTAAATCATCCAGCTCGCAATCAACTGTTAAATAAAAATGAGGAATAGTTTGCTTAGCCTCAGTCAGACGCTTGGCAATAGTTTTGCGCATGCCATTTAGCTTAATATCTTCAAATGCACTAGCATGAGTGTTTGCGCCTGGTACACTTGCGCTTGAAAAATTCTCTATATCGCTTTTAACAATACGCCCATGGGGACCTGAACCTTGAACGTTATACAGATTAACTCCTTTTTCAGTTGCCAACCGTTTTGCTAATGGACTTGCAAACACGCGCTCTGTTTGCACTGACTTCACTACAATTTCTGATTTTACAGAAGAGTTAGATGGAAGCGTTATTGACGACTCTACAGCTTTAGGTGCCGCTTGTGGTACAGCCGCAATATTAATCGCTGAAGCATCTTCACCAGCTTCCAAAATAACAGCAATAAGCTGATTAACTTGAACTCCATCTGTTCCAGCTGGCACAACTATTTTACCCAATATTCCTTCATCTACTGCTTCAACTTCCATGGTGGCTTTGTCGGTTTCAATTTCAGCAATGGTCTCTCCCGCTTTAACTTTATCACCCTCATTTTTTAACCACTTTACAAGGTTACCCTCAGTCATGGTTGGGCTTAAGGCTGGCATCAGAATTTGAATTGGCATCGGGTTAGTCCTTATAACAAACAGTTTTTACAGCTTTAATTAGCTTTTCAACATTAGGCAGCGCTAGCTTTTCTAAGTTAGCCGCGTATGGCAATGGCACATCTTCTGCGCATACCCTAATTGGCTGAGCATCTAAATAGTCAAATGCTTGCTCACAAACTAGTGCAGAAATTTCAGAACCAATACCAGAAAATGGCCAACCTTCCTCTATACTAACTAAACGGTTAGTTTTTCGAACCGAGTTTAAAATAGTTTCTGTATCTAGCGGACGAATTGATCGCAGATCAATAACTTCAGCACTTATTCCCATCTCTGCCAATGCATTAGCGGCTTCTAGGGCGTGACGCACACAAAGGGAAAAAGCTACTATAGTTACGTCTGTTCCTTCACGCACAACAGAGGCCTTACCAATTGGCACTAAATAGTCATCGTCATCAGGCACATCAAAAGAAGAACCATAAAGTAGTTCATTTTCTAAAAAAATTACCGGATTAGGATCGCGAATCGCAGATTTTAATAAGCCCTTGGCATCAGCGGCACTGTATGGTGCCACTACTTTTAGCCCAGGAATATGGGCATACCAGCTAGCAAAGCATTGGGAATGCTGTGCTCCAACCCGAGAGGCTGACCCATTAGGGCCACGAAAGACAATCGGGCACCCCATTTGACCACCAGACATATATAAAGTTTTAGCAGCAGAGTTAATGATATGATCTATTGCCTGCATAGAAAAGTTAAAGGTCATAAACTCAACAACAGGACGTAATCCCAGAAAAGCTGCCCCTACTCCAAGACCAGCAAAGCCATGCTCAGTAATTGGCGTATCAATAACCCGCTTATCACCAAATTCTTGTAGTAGACCTTGAGTTACCTTATAAGCGCCTTGGTATTCAGCGACTTCTTCACCCATAACAAAAACATTGCCATCAATGCGCATTTCTTCTGCCATAGCATCACGCAAAGCTTCACGAACAGTTATTGTTGCCATTTATGCCTCCACTAAAACGTCTGTATAAAGTTCTGATAAATCAGGCTCAGGCGAACTTTTCGCAAAATCCATAACTTCTTTCATCGTATCTCGTATTTGTTTTTCAATGGCTTCAAATTCTACTTCTGTAATTTTAGCGTCACTAATACCAAGATTACGCACAAAATCTATGGCATCACGCTGGGTTTTAACTTCTTCAACTTCTTCTTTTGTACGGTATTTTGCAGGATCTGACATTGAATGTCCACGATACCTATAGGTTTTAAAATGCAGTAGAGCTGGCCCCTTACCAGAACGAGCATTATCTAAAGCCCAGTCAGCAGCCTCTCTAACTTTAATAAGGTCCATACCATCCACAAGCTTTCCAGGTATACCCCATGGTTCGCCGCGATTTTCAAAATTAGGGTTTGAAGTTCCTCTAGCTGTTGAAGTACCCATGGCGTATTCATTATTTTCAATTACAAAGACTACAGGTAATTTCCATAGGGCTGCCATATTAAATGCTTCATAAACTTGCCCTTGGTTGGCGGCGCCATCACCCAAATAAGCAACGCATACGCCATTATCACCTTTGTATTTATGGGCAAATGCCAAACCAGCACCAATTGGTACTTGCGCCCCTACTATGCCATGGCCACCGTAAAAACCTTTTTCACGGCTAAACATATGCATTGAGCCACCTTTGCCTTTTGAATAACCACCCGATCGTCCGGTTAATTCAGCCATTACTCCACGAGGATCCATATCGCAAGCTAACATATGCCCATGATCACGGTACGATGTAATTACAGTGTCTTGTGATTGCATAGCTGATTGTATACCAACAACAACTGCTTCTTGGCCAATGTACAAATGGCAAAAACCACCAATCAATCCCATGCCGTAAAGCTGAGCCGCACGCTCTTCAAAGCGACGAATTAGCACCATCTGTGTATAGGCTTTTAAGAATGAATTTTTATCAAAAGCTCCAAGAGAGTTAACCTTTGTCCCTAAAGAACTGGCTTGAACGACGCGCTGCATGCACACCTAAATGTTATATTCCATTCGCATAGTATTACAAAATTTGCTTCGTTTTGGCAAGATTCGTGAAAATTGGACGCTGCTAAATTGCGTTAACAATTGAATTTATTCTCTATTTCTATATAAAAGTACGAACGGTATCATAATCAGATAGAAGTATATATAGGGAACAATTTTAGTAATTGTAAGTGGGTACAAAATAATAACAAAAATAGCTACAAAAATATTGGTTTCTTTATTTAAATGGCCTGCAGAAATTTTTTGATTAGCGTACAGCAAGTAAAAATAATTTGCATACCTCATACAGACAACTGAAACAACTATGTTTGCACAAATAAATAAAATTTCAATTGTTTCATTACTTGGGTGAAAATATTTAACTAGAAAAGCCGGCGTTAATAAAAATAAAAACACTATAAATCCATAAAAATACATCCCTCTGTAAAAAAACCATATAAATGACCAAAATAAGGCGGCCAAATTCCAGCCTGCTTTTTTTCCAGTTTTCTGATAGTTATCAAAGTACTTCAGAAAATACTCTGGAGAAGAACTTTCTTCAGTCTCTTCCTTACTTTTAACAAATTCAAAAAATTGCCCACGAGTTATAGTTATTTCATTTTTCATGAAAAACACTTTAAACAACAATTTCACACAATTAAAGTATAAGTTATGCCTGAATTGAAAGCAATAATATTAAAACAGAAAATAAAGAGCTTAAAAAATTTGACAAAAGCACTTTCAATAATATATAAATGAACTATGACTGATACAAAATTATTATTTTTCTCTCTTAATCTGCGCAGCTAGTGCTGTGCTTAATTTTCTATACCCAAAATCACAATTAAATATTTTTAAAAACTCATAAAGAGGAAAGATTTTTATTATGACCATTTCACCTTACCAAGCTTGGTCAATGTGGGCTGTTGCTTCATTATTTTACGCGTATCAATATGTTTTGCGCGTATTGCCAAACATCATTATGCCTGACTTGCTTATTCACTTTAATACTAACGCTGTAGAATTTGGCCAATTTGCAGGGCTTTACTACCTTGGTTATGTCGGCGCCCATATCCCACTTGGCATTTGGCTTGACCGTAGGGGGCCAAAGGTAGTAATTCCCATCTGCATTCTATTAACTGTAGTTGGTATCGTGCCCTTAATAATTAGTGATACTATTGCCGCCGCAAACATTGGGCGATTTATTATGGGAATCGGCTCATCCGGAGCTATTTTAGGTGCTTTTAAGGTAATTCGCCTGGGTTTCCCAGAAACTCACTTTAACCGCATGCTTGGGTTATGCGTTAGCGTTGGCTTGATTGGTGCACTATACGGCGGATTACCAGTTAAACACTTAATTGAAACCACCCACTGGCAAACTATTGTTTTGTATTTTTGCTGGATTGGCGGAGCGTTTGCGCTATTAGCCAGAATAGTTATTCCGGCACAACACAAGCCAACTGTTGCTTCAACTCACGCGTTGGCTGATATTATCCAAGTCCTTAAAAACAAACAAGTTATTATAGTATGCGTATGTTCCGGATTGATGTTGGGACCACTTGAAGGTTTTGCTGATGTTTGGGGCGCCGGATTCTTACAAAGTCTTTACCATATACCATTGGCAAATGCTGCTGGTATTACATCATTAATGTATTTAGGAATGCTCTTTGGCGCTCCTGCTTTAACCTATTTGGCAGATCGTTCAGGATCACATGTTAAAGTGATTATCGCTTCAGGCATATTCATGATGGTAGCCTTTGTATTCATGTTGATGGGTTTGAGCTCACCACAAGTTTTATCGATATTGCTAACTGCGGTTGGTGTGTGCTGCGCTTACCAAATTATTGCTATATATATTGCAACCACATTTGTACGTGAACGCCTAGTAGGCCTTACCACAGCCTTTGCTAACATGATTATCATGGCATTTGGTTATGTGTTCCACAGCTCAATTGGCTTATTGATGGGGGACCACCAACAAGCTGGCAATTTTAGTCTTGAGCAATATCAAGTTGGACTAAGTGTTATCCCAATAGCATTGGCAATTGGGGTGGTTGGATTCACTATTCATCAAATGCGCAAAAAGTAATATAAAACCTTGGTAATCATGAGATTGTTTCAGGGTCAAAAAGATCCTGAAATGAATTCAGGATGACTAATAGCTCGACTGTCATGCTGAACTTGTTTCAGCATCTTCTTTCTAATCTAAGCATTAAATACTTAAGTTAGTAAATTGCTAAAGCGAGTATATTTTCCGTCGAAATAAAGCTTCACTGTACCAACCGGACCGTGACGTTGCTTGGCAACAATTACTTCGGCTTGATTCATAATTTTTGACATACGCTGCTGCCATTCCATGTGTTTATCGGTACCTATTGGTGGTTCCTTGCGAGCTTCGTAATACTCATCACGATAAACAAACATAACCACATCAGCGTCTTGCTCAATTGAACCTGATTCACGCAAATCAGAAAGCTGCGGACGCTTATCTTCACGCTGTTCTACCGCACGAGAAAGCTGAGAAAGCGCTAAAACAGGAACATTAAGTTCCTTAGCCAGCGCTTTTAAACCACGTGAAATATCTGATATTTCTTGAACACGGTTATCACTACTACGACTTTTCCCTGAACTTTCAAGCAGTTGCAAGTAATCAACCACTATCAAACTTATTCCATGTTGCCTTTGTAGGCGTCTTGCTCGGTTGCGCACTGCAGTTATTGAAAGAGCTGGAGTATCATCTATATACAAGCCTAAATTTTCAATTAGTCGGCTCGCTGTAACAATTTTTGGAAAATCTTCCGTTCTTATTTCCCCTCGGCGAATTTTATCAGAAGAAATCTGTGCTTGGGTTGATAAAATACGAGTTGCCAACTGTTCGGCAGACATTTCTAATGAAAAGAAAGCCACATTACCCCCATCTTTAGGGTCATCAGAATGGGCCTTGGCCGCGTTAAACGCAATGTTTGTAGCGAGTGCCGTCTTACCCATTGAAGGGCGCCCCGCTAGAATTAGTAAGTCAGATGGATGCAAACCACCAAGCCATTTGTCAACATCAAGTAAACCTGTGGTTACTCCAACTACAGAACTTTCACGCCGATAAGCAATCTCTGCCATTTTTACGGCCTCGGTTAAAGCAACCTTAAAAGCGACTGCACCACGTGAAGTATCGCCCCTACTCGCCAAATCATAAAGCTGCTTTTCGGCACCCTCAATTTTTTCCATGGCTGTGTCTTCATCTTTCATATCGTGAGCATCACGCATGATATTATCGCCAATTGAAGAAAGGCTCCTTCTTAAAAAGAACTCATGAATCATTTTAGCATAGTCGCGTACGCTTACTGTGCTTGAAACACCAGAAACTAAATCTACTAAATAGCCAATACCACCAGCCTCAATAATTAATGGATCGTTGTCTAGTAGTGGTTTTAAGGTAATTGGGTCCGCCACTTGTGAACGATCAACCAATCTTGTCATCGCCTCAAAAATAAGCTTATGCAATGGATGGGAAAAATGCTCAGGGCGCAAATATTCAGCAACAATTTCAAATGCTTGATTATTAAGCATTAAAGCGCCAAGTAAAGATTGTTCTGCTTCTAAATTGTGCAGAGGCTGAATCGATTCCTGCTTTTCAAATGCTAAAACTTGCGCCATAAAATTCCCCCAAAGATTATTTGTTGTACCATAAGAAGCATCATTTACCAACTATTAACCTTTGCTAACCTATACTGACAAAAATAGGATTACTTGTTTGATATGTATTTTTTAGTTGTTATCTGTTTATTTTTTCAAGGTGTTTTGCAAGAATGCTATGGAAGTTATAACGATGGCGGCATGACATTAAGGTCAGAGCGTAATTTACCAATCATTGCTAGATTTGTTATTGATCCTAGACATATGTCTGATAGTGGTATTAAGCGTGATTGGTATAAGCGCGATAAAGATGGCGAATTGCTTGATGAAAACCAGAATTATACCGATAATATTCTTAGGATACTGATAGAGGAATTAGTTGAACATTTTGAAAACAGTAGAGACGATCGTATAGATACAATCAAAGAAATGTTAGAATTAATCAACGAATTTATTAGCGAAAGATTTATTCCAACCCATCACCAACATGCCATTATTAGGATTTTTAAGCATATCGTAGAATTGCAGCATAAGCCAGTAATGCATATTGATAGTTTGGTTTTTGATAAGTTAACAGATCAAGCTAAAAAAGATTATAGTGACGGTGTACGAGTACAAACAAAAGATCTTGAACGCGCTGAACATAATTCCACCAACAACCAATTCGAACCACCTAATCCTGATCTAGTAGAAATTTTGTTTATGCAACTAGTTTGCGCCGCAGCAGAAAGCAGCGGAACACGCCAAGAACTCATGAATCAGATTAAAGAAATCATGGTAAAAATGGATAGATTTTTTGGGAATGACTCTAAATATAAAATAGTTGGGGGATTTAAAACTTTACGCTCCACGCTTGCAAAATACGCCAACAACGAATCACCCCTTCCAGAAATTGTAAGATTTATTATTTCTTTAATTAAAGGAAAGAAACACAGCATTCAGAATGAATATGAAGCACTCCTAGATGATAAAAAACAAGAAGAATGGAAAAAAGGCCACAGCAGAGAAAAATCCCATGTTTCTATGTGGGTAAAGAAAGCAATACCAAAACAGAAAACCCAGGAAGAAATAGCAGAAGAAAAAAAGGCAAAAGAAAAAAAAGCAAAAAAATCATGGTTTAAAAATGAAGTTAAAACCACTAAAGAAAAAGGGCTAGAAGGCCTTGAAAAAACTGGCACCGATTTGGCTAAGAAGCAATTTTCTGGAGCAATAACTGGCTTTACCGATGCATTAAGGGGTATGCTTCCATTTGGCAAAGGTTAAACTTGCACTAAATCCTCAAGCTTTGCATAATGCACCCAGTTACAAAAAGATACTAATGCATATGTTTGATGAAATTAAGCATGATTCTCCTCCAAAGCTTCTGCGCTTTGGCGATCCCAAGTTATACGAAGTTTCAACGCCATTTTATTTGCCAAACGAATTGCCGCTAGCAAACAAAATTTTAAAATATATGGAAATGGCTGTAGAAAGTATTGGTGCTGTTGGAATTGCTGCGCCTCAAATAGGTATTTTAAAACGCATTATCATGTTTGAAGTGCCTGCAACACACCCACGCTATAAGGTAGACGGTAATACCATTCCCATGCATGCACTAATCAACCCAAGCTACCGCTCCATAAGCGATGAAAAAAACCTTGAATGGGAGGCATGCCTTTCCGTACCTGGGATGATTGGTCAAGTACCACGTTTTACCCACATTGAATATGAATATACTGACCTTTCAGGAAAACATCATATTCTACAAGTATCAAATTTTCATGCACGCGTAGTGCAACATGAAATTGACCACCTTGATGGAATTTTGTATCCACTTCTTATTCAAAATCCTAAAACTTTTGGCTTTAGAGAAGAAATTATGAAGTCACCAATATTTTTAGAAAGTAGAATGTAGTAATAGTTTAGTTTAATATCCGCAAATATTTTGTTGAATGAAAATAAAGAATGTGCTACGCCTGTTCTAAAATGAAGTGCAACACCATAAGATGTTAGTTGAAATACAAACAAAAAAATGGAGTTGCATTTGGAAAAATATCACCACTTATCTTATGAGGAAAGAGTGAAAATAGCGAAGCTTTGGCAATCGAAGTCCTCAAT
>CAMASM010000052.1 GCA_945860985.1 Candidatus Finniella inopinata | reverse complement strand
GATGTGAAAAATATGAAACAAGAGGAATTTGATGAAGTCATGGAAAATTACAATACAACACCCAGAAAATCTTTGGGATGGTTAACTCCTCTTGAGGCCTTTAATGAAAATTTACACCGTGTTGCACTTCGAACTTGAATGTGGCCTCTGTAAACGAGAACTTCAGATACATCTTTCGCAATCCTAGGTAGATGGGAAGTCGGGATTGCACATAAGGTTCTATCTTTTCTTTTTAATATTGACTAAGAAAAGATATATTATTATATTTTCTTAGTGTGGAGGACTTAAGAAAAGATAGCTTATGAATCAGAGAATCGGAACGTATATCACTCAAAAAATCACTGGAGAATCTTATAAGGCATATGTGCCACTAAAATTGCCACCAGAGCCTCCTGTAGATTTAGCGCAGCTTTATCCTAACCTGGAAAAAGCAACTTTAGCTTTGGCTGAGTTAAACAGCATTCATAAGACTATCCCTAATACGTCGCTTTTTATATACATGTATGTCCGTAAAGAGGCATTACTTTCGAGTCAAATTGAAGGGACACAAAGCTCATTTTCAGATCTGATGCTTTTTGAGCACCATCAAAAGCCAGGAGTCTCTCTCGAAGATGTGGAGGAAGTATCCAATTACGTAAAGGCCATGACCTACGGGCTGCAACGCTTAAAAGAAGGTTTTCCGCTATCGCTCAGGCTTTTAAAAGAAATACATGCTGTGTTGCTTTCTGGCTGGAGAGGCTCAAGCAAATTACCTGGTGAATTTAGGCGATCACAAAACTGGATCGGTGGGACGAGGCCTGGAAATGCTCTTTTTGTACCACCTCCAGTAGATTACCTCAATCAATGCCTTAACGATTTTGAAAACTTCTTACATGACGAAAGTATGCCGGTCTTGATTAAAGCGGGGCTTACTCATGCTCAATTTGAAACAATACATCCTTTTTTAGATGGTAATGGCAGGTTGGGAAGGCTATTAATAACCTTGCTTTTGTGCGCAAATGGCATGATTGACGAGCCTATTTTATACTTGAGCCTTTATCTTAAGCAGAATCGCCATGCCTACTATGAATTACTACAAGAAGTTCGTACAAATGGAACATGGGAAACATGGCTGGAATTTTTTCTTGAAGGCGTACATGCATCTGCAAAACAAGCCATTAAAACAGCCCAGCAAATCAATGCCCTTTTTGAGCAAGACCTGCAAAAAATCGCAAATCTAGGACGCGCCAGATTTTCATGCGAACAAACACTCGAATACATGAAGCGCTTGCCTCAAGTAACAGTTCCTTTCCTAGCCCATGAATTGGTAATGACAGCGCCTACAGCCAGAAGTGCACTGAATCACATGACATCGATTGGTGTTTTAGAAGAAATGAGCGGTAAAAAGCGCGATAAAGTTTATGTATATCGCAAGTATCTAGAAATTCTTGAGGAAGGTGCTGAGCCTTTTACGTAATGTTGGGGCGGATGTATTGTTTCTATCAAAGTAACCACATCTAATTGTATGTGGTATTTAAGCTTAACTGAGTGCTTCATGTACCCATTTGTAACAAAAAAAGATTATATCTTTACTGAAAAAGTGGCATGCTTCTTATTTCATTAAAATAAATAAATTTTAGAGGATAATCGCTCTTCTGAGTTTGCCACCTGAAGCTAGAAGAGCTTAGGATGGCGGAGAGAGAGGGATTCGAACCCTCGATAAGGATTAACTCCCTATGACGGTTTAGCAAACCGTTGCCTTAAGCCGCTCGGCCATCTCTCCACTTCATACATTTGTATAATTCAATTGTATGCTTGTCAACCATGTGTAAGTTAATAATTGTTAAAAATCTCATTGGCTATGCTAAAAAAACATGCTCTACTTAAAGTGAGGGTGACATAATTTTTGGTATACGATGGGCATTGCGTTGGCAACGGGTGTAGATAGCTTTGAAAATAACATATCTTCAGAAACCATTGGGGCGGCTTTTAAGAAGGCTAGAGCAAGTCAAAATAAAAGCCTTGAAACCATTTCTGATCAATTAAAGATACGTAAAGTTTTTTTAGAAGCAATAGAAAACGAACAGTTTGAACAACTACCAGGAGGTGTTTATACGGTTGGTTTTATTCGATCTTATGCTAAATATTTAAATCTTGATCATGATTTAATTATTGAACAACTGAAAGATGAAAAATTTTTTCAACCTATTAGCTTTATGACAGTAGGGGATGTTGAGCATTTTCCAAATACGCGGTTTGTGTCAAGTGGTATGGTTATTGTTGGTGTACTGTTATTTGTTTTTTGCGCAATTTCAGCTTACATATTTTTCGATGACGTTCCTGTTCATATTAACTGGTATGCCCAAAAACCGCAGTTATAAAAAATTAACTATTGTTCTTATTTTTCTAGATTCTTTGGGCCTAAGTTGGCAACTATGTGCTCTGTCGTTGCTTAGAAGCTGAGATTTTTTTCTTACTTGAATATTCCACACGAATTAACCAAGCGTAACTAAGCAAAATAACCGCTCCACCTAAGAAAGTGGTTGTGGGTGGTATTTCTGCAAAAAATAATACACCAGTAATAATATTCATAGGAAAGCGCGCATATTTAAATGGCGCTAAAAAACTAGTGTGGGCATATGTATAGGCTTCAATTAGGCATACTTGCGTTAATATGTAGCTAGTGCCAACCACCGCTAATTTGGTTAAATCTGTGGTGGGTGGTAAAATCCACGGAGTGTGTACTTGGCTTAATAAAGCAAAAGTGGCCATGAATCCCAATAAGTATATCAAGGTTGTTTGTGAAGGATCCTCTTGGCTTAGACGTTTTACAAAAAGTGATGAAGCTGAAAAAAATACGGCAGAAATTAGTGGTAAAAACGCATAGAAACTAAATACTTTTTGGCTTGGGTGTAATATCAGCATGACACCACTGAACCCAACTATAATGGCTATCCATGCTTTTAGGTGAAATTTTTCTTTAAATAAAATCATTCCTCCAAGACTTGTGAAGAAAGCGCTGGTAATAGATAGGGCTGATGATTCAGCCAATGGTAAGTATTGAACAGCACTAATCCACGCCCAATTGCCTAAAGCGCCGCACGCCCCTTTGGCTGCATGAATTGGTAAAATTGCAGTATTAAAAAAACTAAAAAAACGTTTGCGGTAAACAATTGCCATAAGGCAAATTCCAACCAAGCACTTGAAAAATAAAATCTCCATGGGTGGCAAACTTTTTGAAATGCTGTGGGTTGTTCCATTTGTTGTAGCTGAAGAAATGGTGGCTAAGACAATTAAAACTCCGCCGTAAATGTTTTCGGAAAAAAAAATTCTACAGAAATTATGGAATCTATTACTCATTTTTTGAGAGTATGTAAAAATACACGCCAGCTATGCTTGTAAATAACATGCCACCATAGAATGCTCCAGCCTGTAAATTTTCTGCTAAAAATCCGGCTGTACTGTTACCTATTAACACAGAAATACCCATGACCAGATAATAAATGGAAAAGGCTGTACCACGTAAGTGAGGCAGAGTATTTTCTGCAATCATGGCGCCTAACATGCCGTGGGTCATTCCCATGTGTAATCCACAGAATAAAAAGCCAACAACAATCCACCATTTGTTTGGTGCTACAATTAGTATGACATTGGCCAAAATTAGTACGATTAAGCCTGCTAAAAATACTTTTAAGCGATTGGTACGGTCCGCAAGTTTGCCAATAGGCCATGCGGTATTAGCGCAAATTATAGAATAACCAACCATTAATAAGGGGATCATAGCTACGGACCAGCCAAATTCTTTGGCACGTAAGTTCAAAAAGGCTTCACTAAAGCGTGCTAACATCAAGATAGCGACTCCACCTAAAATTTGCCAATAGCGCTTGGGTAATTGGGTTATTTCTGACCAGTGCCATGCAGAGTGTTGGCGCAGTGATTTATTGTCATGCACATACAAAAGCAGCACAATAAGTGCGCAAATGCCAGGAATCATTGCACACCAGAAAACTAATCGATAGTTGTTTGTAAGGGCGAATATGGCTGATGCTAAAGCTCCGCCTACAACCATGCCCGCTGTTTCTAAAGAATAGCGCATGCCATAGGATGATCCATGGTGAGTTTTGGGAGTGATATCAGCAATGTAGGCATCAGCTGGAGCTGATCTTATCCCTTTGCTGATTCTATCAAGTGATCTTGCCCAAAAAACTGACCAAATTCCGGTTGCGCATGCAAATAAAGGCTTAATTATGACTGATCCTATGGCGCCGGTAATAATTAATGAGCGTCTAGTTTTAAAAATATCGCTTAACAGTCCTGAAAAAACTTTAGCAATGAAGGCAAGGAATATTGCTGTGCCTTCAATAAAACCTAGCTTTGTTTTAGAAACTGCCAATTCTTCGGTTAAGAAAGTTGGCAAAAGCGAAAACACCATCAAGGAAGCCATGCTCCACAGAAAAGTTACCCAACAAATTGCCCAGAGTGATTTATTTTCGTTCTGTGTTGGTAGTACGTTCATGAAGTACCTCGGTTTAATAAAAACTAGCCTATGCAGCTATAACGCCGCATAAAACTTAGCTTTGCCAATTGTTAAGGCATTATAAGTAGTTTGTTTGGTTTTGGCAAAAGGTCATGTGGGTGAATTGGTCTGGCTTTGACTTGCATTATGGAGGTTTGCTTACCCATAAGAAAAGCATACACTTCGGTTTTCAAAGCAAATGAACTGTGCGAGTCTTTAGGAAGTGAATCTAATACTAATTTTATTTCTTTTGTGGTTAGATCTTTTGACATTTTAAGTAGAGCATCAAAAAGAGGATATTCTATTAAGGTCTTTTTAGCTTTGTAGTCGTATTCTTCGTATAGCGAGTGAAGTCCTAGACTAAAATTTTCTGCTTTAGTAGAAAGTTTTGGTTTTACTCTTGGTATTGCTATAGGATCTGATCCACTTCTTTCTCTTTGTTTCCCTTTAGTTACGTGAACCAAGTCTGATTGACTTCTTGGTCTAATTGCAATAGCAGTTGATTTTGTGACAGCAAGGAAAATTGGTAATAAATCTGTATCAAGGTCAGGTGCATCTTCATCACTTTCTTCTGCCCCACTATCAGTGCTATGTCTGTCGGAATCATCGTCATCATCTGTGTCATTAGAAGATCTTGAAGCAGCTGGGCCAGAGACAACCAATTGCGTGGGAGGTGTGCTTAGCTCAAAATCGAATATGCCATCATCAAAACTGTCACAATGGGTAGTACCTTTATCACCTAAAGTAAGACCATTACTGTGAGAATATGTTTGTGCAGGTTTTTTAGCAAGTGAACCATCTGAATCATCAAATCCAAAAAAAGCACAAGGATCGTCATCATGACTTCCAAACATTGATGGTACAAAGCAAACGGCTAAAGCAAAGTTTAGTAACATAGATGTTGGTCTTAATTTTAATTTCATTAATATCTCCAATTTTTTATCATTCATTTGTATAAAGTTAATTTTTTTCTGTCATGGACTAAAGAGAGGGCCTTAGTGGTGTTAGCGCTGCAGAAAATCTTCTTTTGATTGCTTTAGAGCTTAATGAAAAATCAGGTGTGATGGCAAGGTTTTGAACATATTCTCTATACCAATCTTTTAATCTGTCTTTGGAATCTTGCTCATATTGGCTTTCCTCAGGTAATTCATTTAAAATTTTTGTAATTTCCTCTTTGCTAAGCAATTTATTTCTTTCAAGCAAAGTGAAAAAGACGTTCCAAGTTTCTATTACATCGATTTCTTTTAGGCTATCTAAATATTTGGTGCAGATAGAATTGACGCCTTTCCTAAAATTCATTACATGTTCAGGCTCAGGCATTACGGTACTTTGGTCTAATTCTCTATTTTCTTTACTGCTTCCGGCTTGCGTGTTCATTTGTGTGAGGTGTGGCGCACCACCTGGTGGTTCCATGTCAAGTCTGCCCTGATCGCTACCAAACGCTGTGGGTGTAAGGTCACAATATAATAAAAAGAGAAAAACAGCTCTTAAGTCTAATTTTGTTTTAATTATTCTAATCAATTTTTATTTTTCCTTTCAGCTCTGCTAATTATATAAACACGTCCCTTAACTATAGTTTAAAAAAATCAATTTTATCAAGAAATAAATATAAAAAGTTAATTTTGTGGGTGATGCTGCATTTTATAACATTGACATTATAGGTTTTGTTTTTATCAAAATGATTAGTTGTTGCAGATGATGTGGGAACAGATGATTTTTCAATAAGAGGAAGATCGTCTATACAAGTAGATCCAAAGGTATTGTTATTCATGAAGCATGCTAGTAACGCTGCCGCTATGAAATAAACTTTCTTAAACACTTTTAAATTATTCCCATGAGTAAACATAATTTGCAGTCTACTTGTAAGCTAACTTGCTAAATATTGCAACAGGTTTTTGTGTGAATCTGAGTGGTGGTACGAGATTTTGATTTTTTACAAATTTTATAGGCTATTAATTAGCCAATCTATTTTTAATTTAAGAATAGTCTTAGTGAATCTGTTGAGTCACCTGATAGCCAGCTGTTCCACCCAAGTGCGCTTTTGCCTTTTAAATTAGTTGCCTTATTTTCATTTGATTTTAATGATAGTTTTAAAAATACTTTTGGCTGAGTGCCCATATAACTAATTAGTAATTGCTTTAGTTTTGCAAAATTTTTGCCACCAAATTTAGGATCGGTAAAAGGTAAAAATTGCTGCAGATCTGTCCAGCTAAGTGGGGCAATTGTAATGCTGAACCCTGCTGCCTGATCCCAACATCGCAAGCCCAATATGGCATTTTTACCTAAAACTTGGAATTGACCTGAGGCACCTATTTTACTGCCTTCTGCATCAGTAATTGTTTTCCATTCTCCTTCAAGTGGAGATATGGATGATTTTATAGCAAACATGACTTCAATTATTTGTAAAAGCCCCAGCAACGACCTTGATCTTCTCCAGAAATGATCATAGAACATGGTGTGAGCAACTTCTCCTTGCTGTATAAAGCCACTAAGATCCTGCTGTAACATGCCAATTGGTGTTTGCGACGGTGGATTTTTATACAGGTGAGGGTAGGTTCTTTTGCGTAATCGGTGCCACATGCTAGTAAGCCTGTGGTGAAAGATATCCAAAAAGTGTATGCCAGAAAAGTCTTTGTCTTTCAGGCTATCTAGTAATATTTCTGTATATGGGGTTGCCAAAGGGCCGTTGATACCGGCTAAGCATAGGGTATTTATATATACTTCTGGTAGGCCTGGTTTTGTTTTTTTGATATCCAAATGGCTGATTTCAGTTCCCTGGTGATGCATAGTTAGGTTGCTTCGAATACGTAAAGCTTCTTTGTTTGCATTTGTGCCTTCACCTAGGGGAATAATATTGGTGCGAATCGATTCAATAATATAAATTAACTGATCCAGGTCAAATTTTTCTGGAGATTCAATTACCTGTTCAGGTAGAGTTTTTTTTACAGCTGTACTTGTGCGCCTGGGTGCGGTTGCCATTGCATCCATTCTCCTTTATTTTTGCCATCATTTAGGCTGCACTCTACAAAGCTATTCCAGCTAACAAGAGATGAAAAATACTCATTTAAAATTGTTCCTAAAATTAAATTGCTACCTCCTTGGTGGTTGGTTTTTTCCATCTCCATTTTTATTTTGTAACCTTGTACAAAACCACGCCATGCTTCTTTGCCAAATCTTCTGGTGGTGTGTGTAATATTGAGTTGCTTTAAATCATCAATTGCTTTGGTAGGAGTATCTGGGTAGCGGCTGGCAAATAAATGTAGAAAATTTTTCAAAACGTTTAATCCTTGTTTAGGGTCAAGTACTCCTAGGTAATTACTCGAAAGTTGTGATATTAACATCCACAAGCTTTCACCATCGGCAAGAGAATAATTTTGCGATGCTGGTTTATTTAATAAGGTAATTTTAGTAAGGGGCGCCTTATCTTCTGGCTGCAGCATAGAATTTTGTGGTAGTTGATCAGCTAAATAGCGGTTGGTGCACCAAATTTTTGCTGTGGCTATGATATCTTTAGCTTTGATTACTTGAAAATCGCGATTAATTAATGAAATGTAAACATCAGTTCCTGGTACACCACGTAGTGTTGCAGGTGAGCGCTGTGATAACCAAAAACCGTCCGCTGAATTGTGCTGTCCTTGAAGGCTATAATATGGTTGGTATTGGATTACACGTTGAGTTTTTTCTTCTATACCGGTAATACTTTCAATACTGTAAATTTCGGTAGTGCGCTCACGGCGAATATCTGGAATCAGGCGGTAGCGTAAATGGCGATGGTGGATGCGAATGGGATCAGATACTCTTTCAAATAAATTGATTATAGGAACGCAATTTAATAAAAATGTTGAGCGATCAACGCCTATTTTTTTAAAGATAGAAGCATCTTTTAAAGGAATTAAAATATGAATTTGTTTTGATGATGGTAGCTTTTGAATAGCTTCTTGTAATGCCTTTAATCTGAAATATAAAAACTTCTCACCAAAATGAAAATATTCCTGAAATAGAGCGTAGTGATGCAAACTGTACTGGGGTACTGGCATTGCTAGTTCATCTCGTTTATAGCCAACTGGTTCAAGTGCACCACCACCAATTGCAGGAGTTGTCGTATCTGTAGTTACATAAACCTGGTTTTGATATTCACTAAATAGCGCTTCATAAAGTAGGTTAGCTTGTGCCCAATCGCTTGCAATATGAACAAGCAAATTATCAAAGCTGGTGGCTGAAAATGGTGCAGCTTTGGCATTAAGGGTAATTTTTAAAAACCAATAGTTTTGGGGATCGGTAGCGAATTGGAATGAATCTTTTGGCACCAAATCAACAGCTGCTATTTCTATAGGCCATAAATGAATGTCGTAAACAGTTTTAAAACGACATTGAACACTTTCAATGGATCTAGCTAAAAGCTTTGTGTCTTTGGGTAGTAGGTA
The DNA here is from genome assembly GCA_945860985.1 of Candidatus Finniella inopinata. GTDB lineage: Bacteria > Pseudomonadota > Alphaproteobacteria > Paracaedibacterales > CAITNM01 > CAITNM01. The sequence goes on along the minus strand of CAMASM010000052.1, from coordinate 2,976 downwards.
ACCTTTAGCAGGTGGAATTTGGGTGTCATCAACTTGTAGTTTTGCAATTGCCATTGCAGGTATGGGATTGATTAGATGTGGATATAATACACTGAGTAGGGCTTGTGCTGTTTGTGGAAAACGATCATCTATTGCTTTGGAGAGCCTTGCTGTTAAAAATGCGAATGATTCAAGTAAACGTTCTACATGGGGGTCTGGAGACTCATTGTCCGATAGCTCAAGTCTACGAGCAATTTTTGGATATTGCTTGGCAAATTCTTGACCACTTTGTCTTAAGTAACTTAGCTCATCTTGATAATAGCGTACGAGGTTGTCGTCTACGTTGGCCATGCTTTTTGAAATCTAATTCCCCTACGATAATGGTAGGGTTATTAGACGGTAGCAGTAAAGGGGGTATGGCATCACTGTTTAAAGTGACAGTAATGCCATGGAGTTTTTACGCAGGATAAGCTGCATACCTTGTTCTTAAACTAGTCCATTCTAAGTGACGCAGTGCAGCTGCCATAGCTGCATAATCTGTTGGTAGAATGAATTTGTCATAGTGACCAGGGCCTTTATTCATAAATATATTCTTGGCTGTTGGTGAGGTTAAAATAACCGTGGCTAAATTTTTCCCTTTTGTGCCAAGTGGGTAGGTAACAGTTGTTTGGTTATATGGCCTGTCTTTTAGTCTAAGTATGACGTCAAGCGGAGGCGTCATACCACCCTCGTTACCAGCAAAGACAAATACATTCACATTGTTAGTAATTGCCCACAATTGTGTATATATAGCATCACAAGGTAACCAACCCCTTAATTCTCCATCACTAAGTGCAAGTCCTGTCATTTCAGCGCTTAATGCATCTGGCCTAAGTTCTGCTGGTACTTCAGGTAAACCTTCAACTATCTCTAATGCTTTTATAACTAATCCGTTACATATTTCCCTATTTATTAATTCTGGCATTCTTTGAAATTCATTCATTAATTCTACAATTGAATCTTTGGTGGCATTACTTTGAGCAAGCTCACACATGCTTTGGCAAAAATCAGTAATGAATCCCATTTTTGTGGCAATGCCCTCTACTGTGAAAGCATTTGCGTGTCCGCTTCCAGGTAACATGGTTTCATTCAAGAATCCCTTAAGGGTGTCACCAATTAATAAGTATTTTTCAATCATTTTAGCATCTCGTACGGCTAGATCGCTTGGGATACTCTTACAAGCCTCTATCGCTTTTTCTGCTTCTGCAATTAATTTTTCTAATTCTTGGAAAAGTGGAATGTTAGTTCCTTTTAGATCTTCTAAAGCCTTTTTTGATTCAGTTTCGGGTTTCTTTTTCGAAGCAACATACTGTTTTGCAAAATCATTATTGCGTTCACAAAATTCAGTTAAAGATTTTCTAGTGTCTACGCGCTTTTTTGTTGTTTCTGCTATCTTAAGAGCGTGCTTTGCTTGTGCTCCTGATTCTGCTGTGCTTGCTTCAATATCTAATTGTCTAATTTGATCATCTATGGTTGCAAGTAATCCATCTAATGTTGCATTAATTTTCCTTAATCCTATTAGTTCCCCAACAATATTTCTAAGGGCTCGTTTACCTTTTTCTGTGGAAAGTAGCACTTTTAAATCACCTTGGGTGTTCAGTATGACATTAAATGCAGCTAACACACCAGCTAAGGATGGCAATTGAGTTACACGTTTAATCAAAGCTATTCTTGAAGCATTTACATCTTCCTCAGCTTTGCCACGTATTTCAACTGAAAATTTTTGATAGGCCTCTAGTTGTTCTTGCAAACGGTCTGCTTGTCCTGCATCGGTTTTTCTGATTTTTGCAACTTCTCTGGTGATCAGGTCTATGAATTTTTTACTTTCCATATGCTCGCTGTTTAGTAAATATAAGCGCCTTGCCTCATCGTCTTCAGCTTGATCTGTAATTGCGCTTAGTATTTTATTACGTCCATTTCCTTCTGAAACTCCAACAAGAGGTCCGTCTGTTGGAATAAATAGACTGTGTTCACCACACATTCCGTCCCCTTCAGATCTGACAGCTTTAACAGTCAAGAGTGCGTTTAACTCTAAACTATCCAAAACATCACCATCTAGGTTAAGTGGTACATCTCCTACAGCTCCAACTGCTTTGTCCCCCAATTTTGCTGCTAAATCATCAAAAATTGCGCTATATGTGGCGCCGAGAGTTTTGTCTCTAAATCCAGTCATGAGCCCTGCTAATTTGCCAGTTAATCCAAGGTCGATTCTTGCATTTATAATTCTTTCAAGGTCATCACCGCCAAGAAACACTAAGTTACGAACATCTAAGCTGTTACCAGCTTTCTTGAAAAGTCCATAGCGAAGTTCGCGTTCTACTCTAATTTTCAAATCAGCTACTGTTGATTTTTCATTCCAAAAATATTCTTGTGCAGCAAGGGATAGAACAGTGAAGGTAGTGATCTGTTCCATTTCAGCTGCTGTACGTACTGCCTTGCTTAGCCCACTTAAAAAGTCGTAAACAATTCTGTGTTTGCGGGCTTTGTTAGGTCCCCATTTTGTATTGAATGCGTAATATAGTTCTGTATGCAAATGGGCGTTAACCATCTCTACAATTTCTGCATCACTAGCTACGCGTGTTGGTGTAAGTAAAGCGGTAGTTGTTAATCTGGCAAGAGTGTCTGCTCCATCTATGTAACCCGTAGCAATAAATTGCTGGGTTCTGTCTACTATTGTCTGAACTTCTTGGTCTAGGGCTATTTCCTCAACTGCTGCTGGAAAAATAGTGTGTTGTAAACTTATGCATAAAAATAAGCTTAAACATGTTTTAACTAACATAATTTGAATACCAATCTCTGTGAACTGGTTCAGGCCACATTCAAGTTCGAAGTGCAACACGGTGTAAATTTTCATTAAAGGCCTCAAGAGGAGTTAACCATCCCAAAGATTTTCTGGGTGTTGTATTGTAATTTTCCATGACTTCATCAAATTCCTCTTGTTTCATATTTTTCACATCT
>CAMASM010000051.1 GCA_945860985.1 Candidatus Finniella inopinata | reverse complement strand
TGATTGAGGACTTCGATTGCCAAAGCTTCGCTATTTTCACTCTTTCCTCATAAGATAAGTGGTGATATTTTTCCAAATGCAACTCCATTTTTTTGTTTGTATTTCAACTAACATCTTATGGTGTTGCACTTCATTTTAGAACAGGCGTATGCTTGGCGATGATATTACAATTACTCTAACCGCAATCACTCTAATGCTAGTTAATGGTATGAGCCTACCAAGCTTTATTGAATTTTTACCTTACGTTGCAGGTTTTTGCATAGCCAAACTTTCCTGCGTAGGTATTGCAGGCGCTAGTTTACTGGTGGTATTGCCTGTGCTTGAAAAACACTTAGGTTTTTCATCTGAAATGGTGAGCCTAATCATTACCCTATATGTACTGCATGATCCATTTGGCACATTCCATAATGTGATGGGTAATGGTGCATTCGCCGTAGGCTTAGAAAGGGTTTTTGTGAAACTAAGACTAATAAATAAAGCCCACCATCTGTAACGCTATTTACTTATAGTGTTTAATACCACTAATCACAGTTATTGTTTTAGTTGTATTGCCCAAGATAATAAAATTATTCCAAATCATCAAAACGAACCCTTATAGTGTTTTATTCCTCGTAAAAAAATTATGGATTTTGATTCGCTATCAACAGTAAAAACAGCTCGTAATTTGTCGTTAAGTCTATAACTAAAAACGTCGTCCTTGCTTTCCATTTTTTGAATAAGACCTCTTAGTCCTCCCATGCCCTCAGTAGTAATAATACTTTTCAAATCTTTAAATTTTCTTTTAAGAGACCTATGTTCTCTCTGATTTAGTACATCTTCATACTCTGCTTCAACACCACCACCCCAAGCAATATTCCATGGTTCTGAAGGTGGAGGAGGTGTTCTAGCAGGTGACCTAGGTGGTGACCTAGGTGGTGTTGATGGTGGTGTTTTTGTAGGTGACCTAGGCGGTGTTCTTAAAGTAGAAGAAGCATCTACAAGAGAACCTTCACCTTCTGCTAAAGCGCGTGGATCAAGTCTTGGTGCTAATCCATCACCTCTTCCTTGAGTTGGCAATTGCGCAGTCTCAAGCATTGCTAGAGCATCTGGTTGCAAAGCAGAGACTACAACGATGGCGTCATCTTTCCCTTCTGATGCTGCTACAGCATCCTCAACTGCTGCAACAACTCTAACATCATCTTCTAAATCTTGATCATCATCTGTAGTAGCAACAGCGGCAGCTAATTTGGCGGCAGCTAATTTGGCGGCAGCTAGTTTGGCAGATAGTCTTTTTCTATAATTCTTTCTTACTTCGGCCCTTTTTGCTCTTCGTCTTTCTTCTATTTCAGTATCCTTATTTGAAACTACTGGAGATGTCATAGGAACGCTAGCAGCTCCTGCCGCAGAAATTTCTGGTTTCTTTCCTAATAACACTTCAACTAATAAAAGAGCAGCAAGATCAAGATAGTCAACGCCTAGTGGAGTAGGCTTACAAGAATTCAAAAAAGATCCGCGCTCATACAATCCGAAAACCATACTTGCTTTTGCACGCTCTCTTTGCTCACTGATAGCATGAGAACAACCACCCCCCCTAACAAACCTATAGCTTTGATTATCTAACCAATGAGCCATAAGTAGCTTAATGCCGCGCACTGATATTTTTTGTTCAGCAAATGCCCCAGCAATATCGGCTATTTTGTAGCTACGGAGTTCAGCTAGTCCTCTATCGCCCAAAATATATTCTTTAAGTAATGTTTCTAAAGTACACTCAACAACCGACTCTCCATTTAAAAAAATGTATCGTTTTTTAAAAGGAAGTAATTGTGCACTATCAGCTGGTATTTTACGAAGATCTAAATACGCAAGATCCCCAGGATCTTTTGTGCCTATTGCTGCTTTCAACCTATCCAGATAATCATCCACAGGAACTGGAGGAAGGCCAGTAGAGCCATAAACAAAGCCTAACAAGTGTGTAAAAATAAGGAAAGTATACCCGAAAGATTTCAAGAGTTGGGCAGGAGAACAAAAGTCGAGGAGCGGAGTGTACCATTGTACATGAGCACCGCAGATCTTGCGGTTCGACGCACCCAAAACTTGAAAGGTGAGAGGTATAGCTATTTTCATAGAAAATTTAAATTAAATACCAGTACTCTTCAGTATATGAAATTTAGATTTTAAATTCAATACGAAACTATCTAATTGAGATGAAATTAGCAGTAATGTTACGTTTTACTACACAGTCCAATAATTAAAGCCTGATGTAGGCTTTTGCGCCAAATAGCCTTTGTTAAAAATCCATTCTTGCGACTTTGAAAGGAGACTTACGCCTTCTTTCAAAAAACTCTTTGTTCACTACTGTTTTTTCATTTGTGAATGTACTAAAGTAAGATAATAATCTGCGTAATAATTACCGGCTTTGGCCTGGGCTTCAAGATAGGCCCGACCTGACTCCGGGGTAAACCCAAGCTTGCAGTAAGCTGCTGCAAAAATGAGCTTATCTTGTGCAGCATTATTACCTGCTTTGACTTGCACTTCAAGATAGGCCAGACCTGACTCCGGGGTAAACCCAAGCATGCCAGAACATGCTGCTACATTGAGTTCTTCTTGTGCATCTTTATTACCGGCTTTGGCCTGGGCTTCAAGATAGGCCCGACCTGACTCCGGGGTAAAATCGAACAGGCCATGACGTGCTGCATAATTGAGCTTATCTTGTGCATTTTTATCACCTGCTTTGACTTGCTCTTCAAGATAGGATCTTTGTCTACCATTTTTATCTGCCCAATCGTCAGGTGCTGCTTCTAAAAAAGATGGGGATAAAAGAAGAGCCAATGTCAATGACCAAGTTTTAAAAGAATTACTACGCATCTAAAAGTACTCGTTGCAAGTTTTATGTGCTCATAATATATCGTATTATTGTTAATAGCAAGATTAATTATAGCGTCCATAAAGCCGTGCAGAAATTCTTCTACAAAGTCCAATAATTAAACCATGAAGGAGGGGGTTTACGCCAAAAAGCTATTTATTTACTATCATTTTTTCACTGGTGTATGTACGCGTTGAGAAGATGGGGCAAGCTTTCCTTGTGCATCTGCATCGCCTGCTTTGGCACGTGCCTCAAGATAGGCCAGCCCTGTCTTATCATCAAATCCAAGCGCACTATATTTTGCCGCACTATTGAGAAAACCCTGTGCATCTTTATCGCCAACAGCTGCGCGTCCCTCAAGATAATCCAGTCCTGTCTTATCATCAAATCCAAGATCGCCCGAGGCTGCGGCAAAATTGAGCTCATTCTGTGCATATTTATCACCTGCTTTGACCTCTGCTTCAAGATTAGCTCTTCTGCTATCATTTTTAGCTGACAAATCGCCAGATGCTGCTTCTAAACAAGATGAGGCTAAAAGAATAGCCAACGTCAATTGCAAAGCTTTAAAAGAATTGTTACGCATAATATATACTCTTTGAAAGTTTATTTATTTTGAATGTAACATCTATTTGTTAATAACAAATTAACAAGGTGGGTTGGGTGCATATTCGAAGTGGTGGGAATTACCATACGCGCAAGGGTTGGGTGATTTACATTTTTTTCCGTGCAATCAAGGGTAACAGGCATGGTGACAGCACCTGACATGGTTGAAAACCCGGTAATACCAGCAGGCATCATATTGGTAATCAGACTACCCATTGGTTTGTAGCCAATGCTGACTAATCTGTACAAAATTAGCACGTACACCAAGCTTATACCTACATTTAGAGCAAACACAGGTAGGTACTGAGTGTATAAGAAAACTAGAGTGTCCTCTGCATCCATCTTTAGCATAAAGCCTAAAACATATACTGGTAATAATGGTAAAAAAGCTTTTTTCAAAAATATGCTTACCCATATTTGCATGCGGTTTGCTGCATCAATAAATAGTTTGGTAGCAGCAAATTTGTGCTTAGTTTTTACGCATAAGTAGGCGCAAGCAAAGGCCACCAATGCCACGTAATCTGCACGTATTCCATGTTTGATTGGGAACCTAAAATACGGGGTTACTGCTTGAATTGATTCTGGCAATGTTACGTGAATTGCTAAGTGCGGAATAATGGAGGATCCAACAAAATAGGCGAAACATAAGGCCAGGGCATTGGAAATGCAAATGGCAATAATCATAGAAAATACAAGGATTGGGCCTTTTTCATCAACTGCCACGAGGGCATTAAAAAGGTAGCTGAAAATAATTAGTGGCAAAATGAATAGTACGGTGTCAATAAAAAGCATGCTAAGAGTATAGGCGCCCTTAACTAAAGATGGCGGTAATGTCTCTCCAAAAAATGCCGCAAACACAATACAAAAGAGAAGTTGTATTGGTGTTGAGCGTATTAGTGACATCATATTTCCATAACTTAAGTTAGCGTTAAATTTAACACAATGGGTGTAGGGTCGCAAATTATTTACCTTGTTTTTTTTACGATAGGTTATATTATTAAAAACCTATCGTAAGTACTTTTAAGACTTTTTGCTTAGATTAAGGAAAATACACCTTTAGGCATCTCCTTCGCAATCTCCTTCTTGTTGTGTGCTTACAACAGCACCATTTATTCTAGTTTGGGTTGTGACACATTGAGTTCGTACATCTGGGGCAATTGTTTGTGGAACACTAGGTTGTTGTCTTTCCACTAAATCGAAACGTCTTACCTGCCTGTTATTACCGTTTCCTGAAGTGGTAATCACTGCCTGAGCACCTACATTAGTAGCAAATCTGCCAAAATTTTGCCGCAACGGGAAAGTTGATTGTACCGCAAGATTTCTATTAAGACCAACAACCTCACTGCCACCACCTTCATTTTGCATAAATAATGTATAGTCTAAAAGAGATCCTCCCCTATAAGTGGAAGTTATGATTACACCATTTCCTATAGTTTGCGAATGTTCAACTGTAGTGCCTGTGGATGCTTGAGCTAATATGTCCTGGACCACTGCGTTAGCAGTATTTAGGTCATTAATTGCCATTGTATTACGCGCACTATATTCCCACTCTGGGTTGGCATTATCAATTATCCCTAGTGCTCTTTGATTTTCCGGTGATCCAATATCAGCTTCAGCAACTGGAGGTAAAGTATCGCTTTTACCGCTAAAACATCTTCTTAAGCCTGCCTTAGCTTGTGCAATAATGTAGCTAACACTAAAACCTTGCCTATAAGCAGCGATATTTTCATTTACAATGTTAGCACTTTCAATGGTTCCATCGGGGCGGAAAAATATCTGCACACTTTTATCACTGTGTTTAAAAAGTACTTTTATTCCTCTAGATTCTCCATCACAAAAACTCTGAACGGTATGGTCTTGTGGTAGACTTCTGGTAACCATAACTGAAACACTTTCATCATAATCCGTAAGGCGTGTCCCATTTACATGTTGCTGCTGCTTTTTGGAACGTTTTTTCATGGGCAGTATTTAAAAGATCCTCTGACGCTGTTGAACATCCAAGTGGAAGAGTTTTCAAATAACCCATTTGTTGGGATGGAATTCCCCCACCAAAACTTTGAGTTAGTGCGTTGTGTGTAACTGCTGGGTCACCAATTACTGATGTAGCCATCAATAAGAAGGTGCCAAAGGTTACTAATTTGCTGCTTGCATAAACTTTAGAAGAAATCGCTATAGCAATTGGTAGTAATAATGCTTTTTTCATTAAATTTAGGTCCTTAAGTTGTTGTTGTTTAAGTTAGACAAATAGACAAATTTTTTCAGCATGTCAATGTGCTTAATAATTAACTTTAATTCCTAAAAACTGATGGGCATTTTTAAGTTCGTTATATGATTAGGGTTAATTACAATTAGTTTGAGACTTAATGCCAAAAAACATAGATCAGATAGTACACCTTTGTGTTCATTTAGAAGCTTACATTGGAAAATTTTATATTGACCGTATCATTAGTGATCAAGCAAAGATTGCCAAACTCTGGGAAAATCAGGCACGCCCAGAACAACTTGAGCCAACCAAACCAAATTGGAATGTCTGGCTAATTATGGCGGGGCGTGGTTTTGGTAAAACGCGCACTGGTTCTGAGACATGTTGGAAATGGATTAATGAAAACCGCTACAAACATATTGCATTTGTTGGCCAAACAATTGTGGAAGCACGACAGGTAATGGTTGAAGGTGAAAGTGGCCTTTTGAGTGTGATCCCTGATGGGGTGCTTGAAAAGTATGATCGGCAAAATGGTTGGCTATTGTTTAAAAATGGGGCTGAGGTGCGCATTTATGGGGCCGATTCTTATGAACGCTTGCGCGGTCCTCAGTTTGATGCAGCCTGGGTAGATGAGCTGGCTAAATTTAAAAAGACCGAAAAATTTTGGGAACAGCTGATGCTATGTTTAAGGTTGGGCAAAGAACCTAAGTGTATTGTTACCACTACTCCGCGTAATAACCCTTTACTCACTAAGCTGATTGATGATGAAAATTGTGTGGTTACCCGTGGCTCAACTTTTGATAATGCAGCCAATTTAGCACCTGAATTTTTAGAAAACCTTAAAAAGCAATTCCAGGGCACAAGGTTAGAGGTGCAAGAAATTTATGCGCGGCTGTTAACCGAAACTACTGGGGCATTATGGACAAGAGATATTATTGAATATGAGCATCCCCCAAATAATGATTGGCGACAGGTATTGGTTGCGGTAGATCCAGCAGTAACCGATTATGAAACCAGTGATGAAACTGGCATTGTTGTGATTGGTTTGCATAGTAACCAAAAGGCCTATGTGCTGGAAGATGCCACATACAAGGCCAAACCTTCGGAGTGGGTCAAAAAAGTTGTTGAATTGTATTACAAATATCAGGCGGATAGGGTGGTGGCTGAAGTTAATAAAGGTGGTGATATGGTGCAAGATTTGTTGATGGCATGCGACCGCCACATTGCTTATAAGGGTGTGCGCGCAACCCGTGGCAAAGGCATTCGTGCTGAGCCGATTGTTAGCCTTTATGAACAAGGCAAAGTTCGGCACAGTAAACCATTTGTAGAATTGGAGGATCAGCTATGTGGCTATGTTCCAGAGGTTTCCTCAAAATCACCAGATCGATTAGATGCCCTCGTTTGGGGACTGACCGATTTGTTCTTAACCGGTGAGGCTATGCATGAGTATAAGGCTTGGGTTTAGTATTAATACGTAGAATCAGTTATCACAAAAAGAGAAATAAAATTTTAATTTAACGTTTATTATCAAATTTTAACTGTTATATATATAATCTCTTGTTAATTTAAGTGCACTAAATTATGTGTTTTTATTGCGCAAAAATGTAGCGGTGGTACTTTTTACTGATAATTTTAACAATCAAAGAATAATGGAGATTATAATGAATATAAAAAACTTAAACAAAATACTAATTTTAAGTAGTGCGCTAGTGCTGCCGATTATGTCGGCTGATGCAGACCCTGTGGTAGACCCAACAAGACCAGCAGGTGGCGTAGCGTATGTTATGAGTGATGGGGGGAGAGAGCGAATTTAGCCGGTTTGCAAGAAGATTTAGCTAACCCTGGCGACATATATTACCCAGGTCTGGCTACTACGCTCATGCTAGCAATTAGAGATGGGCAACAAATGGTAGTTATGCATTTATTAAATATGAGTATTTGGCCAGATGATGCTCCAGATGCTCTAATTGCTGTTCGAACTGCTCTTAGCTGGCCCAGTGTTCGTTTTAATTTCCGAAATATGCCAGAGCTGCAAGGGCTTGCAACGGACTTTGTACTTCAAATCGATGCGAGAAAGAGAGCAGCTGTTGTAGAGAAATTAGCTGGTTTGGATGTAATGTTTACTAACCCTGACACAGATTTCAGCAGTCTAGCTGTTATGGGGCTCGGGCAAGCAGTTGTAAATGGGGAACGAGCTGTAGTTAAGCATTTATTAGAGAAGGTTTGGCCAGATGATGCTCTACGTGCTGTTCTAACTGTTCTTCTTGTTGGGAGTAAAGGCGCGGAGTACAAAAATGACTCAGGTATGGTTGAGCTTGTAAGTGGCTTTCTACCTAGAATCTATGATAGGTTACGTGCTATCAAGGATGGTCAAGCGGCAACCGCAGCGTCATCAAGCGCCTCTTCTTCAGGCGGTGACGTCGTGGGGGAGCTAAGTGTTGGTGGGTTAGCTGGATGATATACAGGCAATAGCTTTCGTATACTAATCAAGCATCTCTTAGGTAACCAGGAGATGCTCTTTGTTTAAACTGTAGAAGCAGTGCATGAATACAAGGCGTGGGTTTAGTGACCCGTTGTACCTATCTAAAAATGAGAAACAAATCCTTATTTTAACTTTTATTACAAAATTATGATCTATATAGTTTATTTACTCTGCTGTTTGTTTAAATTTAATATTTAAATATGTAATTTCTATAAGTTAGTTGCATGAGGTATGAGAGTGTTTTTTAACGATCAAAAGGTAATTGAGGTTATATATGAACATTAAGAATTTAAATAAAGTATTAATTTTAGCTAGCATTTTTTGTGCAGCAGAAGCATCTTTTCGTTCTATGGAAGAACACGAGGAAAGCTTTAAAACCGCCGCAGGACATCTAGCTAAAGGTGCTGCAGTAATAGTTTTGGCAAAGGCAGGAAACGATTTTAGATCTTCAAATGGTGTTTATATAGGGCGTGGGCAAGTCCTAACTCATGCACATGAAAGTAGGGAAGAAGGCGCTTGGGTTATTTCTCCCCATATGGGTGGTCAGTTAGTATATAAAGTCAGTTGGGAAAAACCACCACGAGGTAGCATTGTACTTACTAACGTTTCATTTGACCTAGATAAAACATTAGGCAGATTTCGAAATGCGTGCAGAGAAGTTAAGTCTCAACATACATCGAAAGCAGGAGCAAGCGCAGATAGTAGAGCCGACAGTAGTAGTGAGGGTGACGTTTTTAGTCTCGATAGCACCATTGAAAGGGCGCTTGCTAATCCAATAGGGACTCTAGGTAGTGGTGGTACATTTTTGTATGGCTCCGATATTTGCGTTCTAGATCTTGACAAACCCTTTGATGATGTTCACCCCATTGCTAAAATGCGTGACGTTGCCCTACCATCAAAAGATTTTGAAGTAAGTGTTTTAGGGTATAGTTTAGCGACACACCTTTATGATGGAACAAGATTACAGGCTTTTGCAGATATTTTAAAAAGAAGCATAACCTTAAGGAATGGGAAGGGGGTGCATTATGCAAGTATTCCAATTAAATTCACTAGTTTTCGGCAATTGGTAGCTAAGGAGTCACAACATTGTCTATTTGTTGAAGCGGCATGGAATCGAGACGCAGCGTACGCATTGCATGCATCGCATGATGCTGTGTCACCTGATGAACTATTTGATCCTACAAGCACAGACGAAAGAACGCAAGCTTTGGCAGTTGATGGTTTGAGTGGTTCAGGGATTTTTGATGAAACAGGAGCATTAGTTGGTATTGTTTCAAATGCATTTGTTGACGAGACAAGGTATTTATTGGGGGTTGATGAATGTAAAAAAGCAATTGAAAATCTGAAAACACAAGATGCTACTTTCAAAATTTTTCAAGGAAGGCTCGTTGAGGCAAACGAAAAATTGGCAGCTGCTCAAGCGAAATTAGCTAGGTTTGACGGTGCTGAATTAGGCGAAACAGAGCAAGCTCAACAATATGAAAAACTTGATGAAGACCTAAAAAAACACGATGATAATTGCAAAAAGCTTCAAGAGATTGTGGAAAGATTAGAGGCCACTGAAAAACTTCTTACTCGACAAGTATATCTTTTAAGATTGTATTTAGACAGACCAATTTCATTGTTGAATATCCATCAAAGGGTTACACGAGCTGACATTGATAGGGCTTTATGCGCAAGTGTTCATCATGCATCAGGAGGTGGCGCTGCAGCTGCGGCAACTGGTTGCGGAGGCGGCGGTGGTGGTGGATCTGCTGCTGGATGATATTCTTACATTTACGCATCTCCTAGGTCACTAGGGGATGTTTTTTGTTTAAACAGGAGAAGCAGTGGGTGAATATAAGGAGTGGGTGTATGTTCACTTTTTATTAGTTGCAATTTGATAAATAAATATATAAAATCCCTGAAATAAATAATAAAAAAATATATTATGCAAATAAAAAAAATAATAATGCTGGCTTTTACATTGGCTATTTGTTCAATCTTGACTGCTGCATCTCGCTGTTGCTATGTGATGAGTGATAATGAGCGAAGTGCATTAAAACAATTACAAAAAAACTTTACTAAAATGAGCGAAGGCAGAGTTATGGGGGTATTTGATACTTTAGCCCATAAAGAATACCTAACTACAATGCAATGGTTGTTAGAGCAAGGCGTGAAGTTAGAGCAACATAATATTGATAAAGGTAAGTTAATAGTCACAGCTCTATAGGCCATCGTAGGGAAGTCTATAAAAAAACCCGTCATTAATTTTTCGTTCATAAATACAAGGCGTGGACATCATAAGTTAACTAAATATTAACCATTTATGCGTACGCTATAATTAAAGTAGTCATTTTGGAGCATGTATGCTCATTAAAAACCTCAGCAGATTACTCATTTTAAGTAGCGCACTCGTACTACCAACTTCAGTTATGGCAATGGAGGAGGATTCTAGAATGCATGATGAGCCATCCTTTTCGCGCCCATTTTTTCCCCCTTATGTGATGACAGATAGAGAGAGCAAGGCATTAAAATATTTGCAAGCAAATATAGAAAAGGATCGGAGTCAATTTTCTATTAATGATAAGTTTGAGAGTATGGCTTGTAGTGGTTATCTAACAGCAGTTAAGTGGCTATTAAGCCCTGAGTGCCCAACAAAGCCTAATCAACACGGAATGAATTGGGCATTTGCATTTGCCGCTCAATATGACCAGCGACAAATGGTTGAGTTTTTGTTGTCCCTACCAGTTGGACAATTGAAGCCTGATCAAGAAGCAATGAACTGGGCGTTAATAAAATCTACTAAAAGCTGTGCAAACACAATGATTCGTTGGTTATTAAGCCAGCCAGATGGTAAGTTAAAACCTGATCAACAATCTATAAAGACAGCCTATGATGAAATATCTGATAACTTATGTTATATAGCACCAGAGGACCCTAGAAATAGCGTAATGAACGAGACAGTAGCGTTATTGAGGCTATTTAGGAGGTAGTTCATTCCCGTGAAAACGGGAATGAACTCTATCTTATATCGGTTGGATAAACAACGGGTTATAACCCTGGTCATTAATTGCGTTATCGCCTATAAAATTATTTAAGTTATTATGATTGATATCATTGCGGTTATCTTCCAGGCGGTTCTCCACGATGAGGTTATTCGGTTGATTTTCAAACATCATGGGTAGATTTTGATTAATCATGCCTCTTTCTATAAATTGTTGATTTACAAAGTTTATAAGTTCTGCATGGTGTCCATCAGCTATAGCACCTTGCAATGCCATGAGAGGGTTATCATTACTTAATATTTGATCTACAAGGTCTCTAACCCTATTATCACCTATTGCATTATTCCATGGTTGGTTAGCTTCTATAGCAGCAGGCATTACTATTGCGGAAGTGATCCTACCTATTCCTTCACCAATAAATTCGTCTTGAATCAATGTGTCTTGGCTATAAATGCTGGTTGTAGTAATCAATAGACCAAACAAGATTTGGCGTACTTTAGATTGAACGATCATGAGAAATTTTCCGGTTATCCAAGGTTAACCTAATCATCTTCGCAAAGGATAGTTAATAATTAGTTAACTCAGCGTTGCATGAGTATAAGGCGTGGGTGTGACAGTTAATTCCAATACATAGTAGCCTTAGCCACATTCAAGTTCGAAGTGCAACACGGTGTAAATTTTCATTAAAGGCCTCAAGAGGAGTTAACCATCCCAAAGATTTTCTGGGTGTTGTATTGTAATTTTCCATGACTTCATCAAATTCCTCTTGTTTCATATTTTTCACATCT
>CAMASM010000050.1 GCA_945860985.1 Candidatus Finniella inopinata | reverse complement strand
GGGGATTTTTGATTTGACTGCTGCTTTCTAATTTCCTCTAAAATTTGCAACAAACTACTTTTAGAAAATTGAGCACTTCCTGAAAGACTGACCGATTCCAGTATTCTAAGATCAACTGGTTCAGCCTGTTCACGCATTTTAAATTCTTTGCTTTTTAATGCATCTAATTTTTCACTATGCGCAGCTGTTACGTTTTGTGATAGTTCATAAATTAATGCGCTAATACTAAAAAATAAAATATATATATTTCTCACTGAATCACTGCCTAATTCTGCTCCTTTTCCTATTCTGCAGGTTTATCATTAAAAAATGATTAAGTTAAAAGAGAGAAACACTCACGGTTTGTATTTCAATAAACCATCGTTTTTATGACAGAAAAACCCAGTTTTTTATACTACCATGTTGACTTTGTTACCCAATCAAAATGAGTTTCCCAATACATCTCAACAAAAGGGTTAGGCGCTATCATGCGGATCTCCCCACCCTCTTCCCATAACTTTGCTGAGTGAAACCAAGAATAGTAAGCTGCACAACCGATTGCCTTGGTAATTTTATGACGCAACTCTTTGGCTTGGTTTGATTCCCTTAAAGCCTCAATCATTTGACTGATCCGATCGTCATCAAAAGGTGCATCTTCTTTATCCCCCTGCCCTTCTATAGCTTTAAGCTTTACTCCTAACTCCCCTGCCCTAATCCTTTCAATTGTTGAAAATTTTAAAGCCCAGATAATTGCCAACTTAAATTCATCTGCCATAAGATATGAACTTGATTTTAGCTGGTCACAGTAATGCTGCCAGTTTGCAATATTAGATTCAAATTTATTTTTAAATGCAGATACCAACAAGGGTGCCAATTCTTTATTTAACTTAGTTTCAGCTTTATCTGCAAAACTATCATTCCAAACCTTTAGCATATCTTGGGCTGTTGCAGTTTTTGGCAATAACAGATTAGTTTCCTTATTTTTTTCAATTGCTAAACTAGTGATTGGTGTTTCTTGTAAAAAATTTAATCTTTTTTCATTTTTTAAATTTAAAGTTTTGACTTGCTTGACTTGTTCTGTTTCAAAAAATTCTTGGCTTAAACTATTTTCAATACCCCCCTGCCCTGCTACTTCAAGATTTTTTGAAAATTCGTCTGATTTATTAAAATCTTTGTTAGGTAGTTTTTGTATATACAGTCCGTCAATATTTCGGTCTCGAATCCGTCGTTTTGTCGGAATCGAGATTTCTTGGGATTTTAGGACTTTTTCCCCAATATATTCCTCTAAAACAGTGTAATTAATTGTGAAGTGATTAGTACGATCAAATTTATTTCTGCTTAGTTGTTTTACTTGTAAAACCCCAAGATTTTGTAATTTATAAATAATTCTTTCGATTTGTCGTTCACTCAGTGAGATTTGAGATCCCCAATCTTTTGCAGAATTATAAATCCAACGCACACCTTGGTGAATAGAACCAACGGCTTCTTTTTTTGATAACCAGTAATGTAATTGACTGAGTAGTTGTGCCCCTGATCTGCCAAAGTGCTTGATTAGCAAGGGTTGAGAGAGCAAGACAGAATCATTACTCAATAATTTAAACGTTTGCATAAATGCAACTCCTTTTAAAAAGTTGTTGTTTATGCACAAAAGCAAGACAAAATTATTGACAGTAAGACGCAATAGTCATACAGTTAACTCATACGAAGAGCTTTCTTGTCAGAGCTCGTGTGCTTATTTATAAAAGCGTCTGTTCCCGCAGATGCTTTTATTTTTTTGTTAATAAGTCCAATATAATCAAATTCAATTTCTTGATTTCCTTTATTTCTTCTTTCATGATTGTTAATTCATTTTGTTCTTCTTTGCTCTCCAACTTTCGCAATTTTTCAAAGATTGATTCTTTGATAAACTGTGGAGACTTAATTCCTCTTTTATCACATTCTTTTTCAATTAAGATTGCTGCGTCTAAAGGAATAGCAAGATTTACGCGAGTAGATGTTGTGCTCACAATTCATGAATAAAAATTTAGTAACTGTGTAACTCTAAGATAAAATTTTCTGTCATGTCAACACGCCCATGTAAATGTGTCGAAGTAACACCGATCTCTTTGCGCCATACAATACCTTAATATTTGTAGAAAAAATGTTTTATAGTTCTAAATATTTCAATAAATATGTATATGTATAGATACATAAATACGTAATTAGAAATAGAGTGGTTTGTGTATATCAATAAAAACATATACACATATATATGTATATATGTACAGAGGTATACCATGCAAACTCTAAACACAAATAAATGTAAATACGTATCTACAGATAACAATAAAAAAGTATTTATATGTAAGTAGATAGATTTAAAAACGTATGTATATAAACCTATAAAAGAAGGAATCTATATCATAGTTAAATCAAGCACTAGAGTGAGTGTATTTTAATCTTTATGGAAAGAAATATATCAAGAAAACAAGAAATACGCCTTTATAGAAAAACGACTTTAATTAAAAACTTCTATACATATATACGCATATATAAATAAACTTGGATATAGAAAATAATTTTTATAGGTATATGTAAAACACATTTTCATAAAATAATGAAACATATAAAACGATATATACGTATAAGTGTGTATACATCTTTATGCATATACGTGTTCCTATAAAAAACCTTTTATAGATTTTCATAAAAAAGTATCTGACATGCCTAAACACCCCTTTGCACACTATGTGTTGTATGTTACATATAAGTTACAACTTTTGAAAAAAATTATATCAAAATTATGAAAATTTTAACTGTAGCTAACAGAAAAGGGGGAGCAGGTAAGTCAACTTGCGCTGCTCATATTGCTTATGAAGCTGTCAAATCTGGATTAAAAGTCATTTTAATAGATATGGATCCACAAAAAACCTTGGAAACATGGTGGCAAAAAAGGGAAGAAGAAAACCCATTTCTTGTAGATACAAATGCAACTGAGCTTTTTGATATGCTTGAAAAACTGGCAGAAAAGAATTTTGATTTGTGTATTATTGACACTCCCGGAGATGCCAGTATTAACGCTGCTAGCGGTATAAAAGCTGCTGATCTTATTCTTATTCCATCAAAACCAACCCCACCAGATTTAGCCGCAATTGGTAGAACAATTAGCTTAGTGGAAGAAAACAAAAAGCCCTTTGCTTTTGTGATTACTCAAGGGATCGTAAGAACAAAAGCGGCATTACAAGCAGCTTCTGTATTATCACAATTTGGAGGGGTAGCACCTTCAGTGATTTCTAATCGTACTTCTTATGCAAACGCAATGGGGCAGGGGGCTTCCGCTGGTTCATTTGATAAAGTTGCAGAAGAAGAAATTTCAAATGTTTGGAGGTTTTTGCAAGCTAGGCTTTTTGACGAACAAAAAAATATTAAACAAAAGCTTATAGCATAATTTTATAAAGGTCTAAGTTATGGCAAAACCAAAATTTGAATTAACTGCAGAACTGGTAAAAGTTGAACCTGAACCAATTCAAGAAGAGGTAACGAGAGAAATACGGCCGCAGCCAGTGCAAATAGCTCCTCAAATGTTTTCTCATAATCCAAGCGCACAAGCTTATACGCTACCTCAAATGGCTATGCAGCCTCAAACAGTTGCACAAATGAACGTTGCTACAAGTACTGCAGAAAACCTGTTTCCTCAGCCAGAAATTGAGCGAGAAGCTATAAGTATGAAGATTTCAAAAAATTTAAAAAAATCATTTCATTTGTGGTGTGTCCAACGGGGAATTACCATGACTGATGCCATAGAAGCAGCCATAAAAAAATATTTAGAGGAAGAAAATAGAGTAGGGTAGGGCGGTATTGTGGTTCGCTGCAATACCAAAACTCTCCCAAATTTTCCTTGCTATTCACTAATTCAATTCACTTGACAATATCTTAAAAATCTTAAGTTGATCTTCCAAAAATATTATTGGCTTAAGTATTTAAATTTTAGTTGAAATTTAGTTAAATTTTTTCTTAAATTAACTTATAGAAATTAATTTTATGTTGAGGAGTCAATACGTGATCCCTAAAAAACTAGTCTTAAAAATTTGTACCTTTAGTATGGTTGCTCTGTTGCAAACAGGTGCAGCCCTAGGTGGTTGTTGTGGTTGTAATTGTTCTGATAATCAAAAATCTGCTCTTCCTCAGTGTGACAAGCAAGAAAATGTGGCTGAAGTTTCCTCAAATCAATGGGGTGTTCAAGCTTTTATTGTCGATAGCGGTTCTACGGCTGTTGGTATAGTTAATTACAGTGAATGCCATTCTGCAGGTGTTTCTATTTCTGGGTTTTTGAAAAAAAGTGATAAAAATTCTCACGTTTTTGCAGCCAGTATGTTTGCTGGCCCACGTACTAAAATTCGTGAAAATATTTATTTTGCTTATGGTTTTGATATGGGTACACGGTTTGGCAAACAGGACGGTAACAGCATTAAATCATCTTTTTTCATTGCGCCTTACGTGTCGATTGAATACCAGCCTTTACGCCAAGTTGTTTTATCGGTTTGGACAAACATATACACTTATCAAAACGAACTTATAGCTAACAAACGAACTACGACTCATAAATTTGGAGCATGTGGTATCGGAATGAGCTATTTATTCTAATTAAAAAATTACGGGGGGAAGCCCCCCTGTAGTTTAACTTTAATGTTCTTTAAAATGCGCCTGGGAAAATGATTGTTACATTTTGATCATTACGGTTTACAACAATTCCTTCAGCAGCTTGAGATGAAGGTTTAACTATAACTGGGTCAAGGTACAGGCTAATAGGTTTTCCATTTACTTCAAGTGCAATGGGCATTTTTGCGTCTTTTAATTCTTCTTGGTCTTTAAGCTGGCGTCCTTCGTGTAAAACATTCAAAGTTGGAGGTAAAATAAATTTTACCTGATATAAGTTACTATCTTTTTCAGGTTGGGGGATTTCAGTGCCACTTAAGCTTCCAATAGTTATTTTTACCGGAGATGGTTTTTGGCCATTAGAATCATGCAAGGTTCCATCTTGGGCTAGCGCATCATCATAAGCAAATGTATATACTGGTGATTCTCCAGCGGCCTTATGAAGAGCATGTGAGTATAAATCATACCATGGTCCTGTTGATTTTGCTTCAGGAGGTAGCAATAGATTTGTCGTATAAAAACGTGAACGGTTACTTACGAAATACTTTTTGGATAAAATTATACCAGAAAGGGCTGGCAGTAACCCAACATCAAAAGCTGAGGTAAGCTCACGTACAATTATTGCACGGGGTGTATTGTTTGGGGCGTCAAATGATTCTTGAGCTCCGGCAAAAAATGGAATTGAAGTTCTAGGTTTTGCGATAACCTCTGAATAAGTTCCTGTTTTATTTGTGAAGACAAAGTCGTTGTTTGAATTTACAGTACCAAAAAATAAGTAATTATCAGCACTTCCGTCACCAATAGCAATTATACCCATAAGCTCAGTTGCATCTATACCAAGTGTATTTGTTTTGTAGTAATCCCATAGAAAATCAGTGTAATTAAATGAAGATATTCCTGCATTTAGGTAACGTGTGTTAAATGGATTGGCTCCAGGCATAAATTCTACCATTGCTTTTCCAGGGGCCATAACTCTTAGTGCTGTACCTTTAAAGGTTAGGAATAGTTTATGCCACTCTGAAGAAGTTGTTCCTTCTTGAAGAGTATCTCTTATGCTTTTGAAAACTTCATTTCTTGGCGTGGTAAAACCGGCTGATTTGACCTCAGAAGCAGCACCATCTTGCGAAATATGAATGGGCAAGGAAACGAAATCAACGGCTGTTGGGTTAATCCATGTCCCAGCTTTGGTGAAGCTGTATTCAACTTTATCGTAAAGAGTATAATAATTCGCGTCCCTTGGTTTAAAACCATCTGGATCACAAATACGAGTTGTTCGTTTATCAATTTGTAGTTCCATACTTCTTCCTATAGACAAATAAATGCGTCCAGAAATTGATGGTGGAATATATAGAATGACTTTGCCATTTAAACGTGGCAGTTCGCTTAAGCAGTAGTTGAATTGGGAGAGGTCAGTTTGATCAGTAACTGTTTCACAAAACATTTTTGGTGATTTTTTATGTAGGCCTAAAACACAATCTTTGCCGTCTGATTCTTGCGCTGCTTTAATGAAAACATAAACCATGGAATCTGGAAAACCTGTATTGTTAGTGAGCACTATGGGTAAAAAATTTTCTGGGTGTTCAATAGGTGAGGGTGGTTCTACAGATGTTGCCAGTTCAACTCTTTTTTGAGGTTTCGCCTCAGCTGGTTGTTCTTTAGGATTTACAGCCTCTACTAGTTTTTGAGGCTGTACAGCTCCTAAAGCAATTGTATTAGAGTTTACTTGTTTTATATATTCATTTATTGGCAATGGTGATGCCTTTGTGGCAACTGCTATTGTACCATCTTTCCCTAAGCTAATAACTACAGCAACTATTCGTAAAACATCATTATTTGATACTGAACCAAAAATTCCTCCAGTTTTTATAAGTGCAACAAAGGACAAGGCCAAAAATATTTGTTTTAGCATTATTATAATTTTTAAGTATTGTAATTATTATGTTGAGCCAAAGACATTTATATTTGGTTAACTTACGTAATAAAGTCATGGAAGATTTTTTTCCCTCATAAAATAAACTTATCAGAAATGGCGGCTGGTTACACAAAGGTTCCCTTATGGCCAATACATAACTAAAGAAAACAGAAATATATTTCTTGTTTAACGCAGCAAACTGCGAGGAATAAATCCCTAAACTAGCTCCTTCATCGGCACTGGCATCGAGCGGGTTAGGTAAGGTACTATGGATTCCGGGTACAAAACTTCACTTGTCAATATACATACGTTCTCCGGTAGCGTCAGCTTGAACGCCACAGCATGAGTTGTTAGTTTCGACATAAGCCCACTAAGGAATTCCGCCCTCTCCTGACCACTCACCTTTATCTCATGCACGTACTCCATTTCATAATCAAATCTCAGAGTGTCCAGGTTTAGCAGTACTGTTGGTATTACCGTTCCCATCACGACCTCTTCGGGTTCGGGTCTTTCTGTTGTGGTGGGGATCATAAGCATCGCGTAAGTCCATGTTTGGCTAGGATGGGAGCTAAACACCCTTACCATAGCCGGGTCACCACGTATCACGAATGCGACTCGTCGTGGCTGTGTTTCGGGGAAGTCTGCTCCCCACACCGGGAGGAATGCTAGACTAGCCCTGACTAATGTCCGGAGGAATTTCTTCTTATACATGACCGTTTTCCTTTCTTTATGGTGGATAGCCTATACGCTCTTATAGAACGTAAGGGCTATCACGGTTAAATTAGTCCAGCATCGTTTAGTCAGCAGGGTTGAGATGCCTTGTTAAAAACTCAGCCATGTCTGATGCTTACGCCTAAGTGCCTCGTCTATTTCACGTCCCCAACATTACCAAAAATTCTTCTAGCGTGGCCTGGCGTTGGAGGTATCCCGTCTCCGGAATACTCAACTAATTCAGGTTTGTGGAGAGGAACCAGGCGGACATCGAATCAACTCACAATCGTCTGCCAGAGGCTCTTGCATATCGAGACTACACGAGATGGTGTCCTGCTCTGTTAGGTACCGGATAGCTTGGGCTTCGCTGCAGTGAGGTCCGCGCATGAAGGTCCGGAACCTTACTAACGGGCCTCCAGAAAACGTCGCCCAGAAGGACACTGGAGTCTCAGGAAAGGCGCAAGCGGGGGTTAAGCTACGCAAATCGGATACTGCACGGGCCGCGTCAGTTTCGGACATTGCAAGCCCGTATCTGCGAGAATAGGGCGCATCATGGATGGGTTGAGCACGCCAGAAGTCGACTCCGGCTGGGAGAGAGGAGTATGGGGGGGTAAATAGTCGCAAGCTGTGTGGGACCATGAGTAGAGACGATTTGTTCATCTCTTCCGCGGTGAAGGTGTCGGGTCTTTATGGTGGATAGCCTATACGCTCTTACAGAACGTAAGGACTATACGCGGAGGGTATGGTGCTATCATCTTGGGTCACCGGCATTTGGCTTTCTTTTAAGTCACGATTTATTCACCGAGTCGGCCTCGTAAGATTTGTAACCTTGCATGGTTATTAAATGGCCCATCAGGTTTCTTTAAGGCGCGTGCACAAGCCTCTCGTCCCAGGTCAGCTAACTGCGCTTTGATGCACTCATCGATAACCCACGACCACTCTACGATGCGATGTCTGCTGGTACCGTTTCTTAAGCTCCTCATCAAATCTTCCAGGAGCATTTGGGCAATAGGCAAGGCACCGATGCGATGGAATGCGCCGGCGAGGTCCAGTAGATCATTCTGTTCGAGCATTGGGAGCGCGCGTGCCACGAGCCGTGTTAGATCTTCTCGGGTTGTGGTGTTAGCATCCCATTCAGATTCCACTGCCTGTGCGAGGACAACTATGGCGTCCGCGATGCGGCGTCGGGCAGACGCGGGCGGGGCAATCTTGGCATCCCGGATTGCACGTACCATGTTACGCGCATCCTGCGTGGACAGCAGCGGCTCCCCCGCGACTACGATCTGGTCGGCGTTCATCGCATTGAGGCTCACCAAACAGGAACACACGATGACCCTGGGGTTCAACCATGTGATGACTAATGTCCGGAGAAATTTCTTCTTATACATGACAGTTTTCCTTTCTTTATGGTGGATAGCCTATACGCTCTTATAGAACGTAAGGGGCTATACGCGGTTAAGTAAGTCTATCCAATGTCTGTTGCAGGGGTAAGGTGACTTTTTAAAAGCTCAGTCATGTCTTTATGATTGTGCGTATTTGCCATCTTTATCGCTGCACTAATAGCATCTTGTTTAGGCCTTTGTGAAGCAGAAATGGCAAATATAACGCCAGCTAATCTTCGATAATCGTGAGCAGCCGCGAATATTAGCTGATGATCAATCTCAGATAGGGTAAAATTTCCTCTTTCTATATTATGGTTAAAACCAGAAATTCTTACATCCTCAGATTCCAGTACTTGCATAGTAGGGGCATGTACTACAAGTGGGGCATCTTCTTCTTGGTCCATTGCCACAACTGGTATTACTAATACTGTGCTTAGCGCTAAAGTTCTAATTAAATTTTTCATAGTGACTCCTAAATAATGTGAATTGAGTAATTCAACTTATGGCAATTTTTTCCAAAAGTGAATAACTTAAGTTTATTGTCTTGAGTGAAAATAAGTATTTTTTTCACTTTTAGGAAATGATTGTAAAGAAAAGACTCTAAATAAAGTTATTTACTATTAGGCACTCTGGTACCGAACGTGTAATTTTGGCCATAGAAATTTTCCATAGGCTTTATACATGGCCTGAATATGGTTGAATCATCGCATCATCTATCCCCTGTTTTTTAATTTGATATTTAGTATTTTTTTGTTATGCTTAAACTCGGTGCAATTGTGCACTTTGTTAACAATGACACTAAAGGAGATTTTAATATGTCTAATAATTATCAATCATGGCGATTTATCAATCCTAATAAGAATTTGAATAGTATTTTGATAAAACAAATAGGAATAAATCACCATGAAAAACGAGACACTAGTACATGAAAAACATTGTTTAGAAAATAAAAATACTCTAAATACATCAATAATCAAACTTTCTTTAATTTCATTATCTCTTTCCTCTAATTTTAGTTTACCTTTACAATCCAGTGTTTTACCGGTTGTTCAAAAAAATCCAAATCACCAGAAACTAGCGCAAAAGATTTGCAAAATCTTAAAAGAGTACCGGCTCACATGTGACATTGATCACAGTTCTGTAGACCCAACAAAATCTGTAGAAATGGTGCCAGTTGGGTACGAAGAGTTAGAGCTGCAAATTTTGGCATTGATTACAGAAAACTTGCCAATAAAAATGCGAATGGTTGGGTTTCCTTTTAAATCAACCAATCAAGCAAATAAGGTTATATCAGACATGCCAGATATGGCAGAACGCTATAGCCTAGAGTACTTACATTCACTACTTAAGCGACTAAACGAAGTGTATTCTGCAGGTGCCCATTTAACTATTGTTAGTGATGGTTGCGCTTTTTCAGATATTTTGGGAATAACTGATGAACAGGTTACTAATTACGAACGGGCGTTAAAGCAGCTATTAGAAGATTTGCCGCATATTTCTGTTATTGCGTCGCAAGATCTTATAACACCAGAAGTTAATTCTTTAAAGGCAGTGCGAGAGGCTATTATTCATTATAGCCTTTTAGCGATAGTGAGTGAGGAAAAAATTAAAAGTGATTCGAAACTCAAAGATGATTTTGGCGTGTTAATAAAAAGAATCGAAAATGAACTAGATTGTCCAAATGGCCAAGAATTATTAAGAGCACGTGGTCAAAATATAGACACTGTCTCTAAGCTTATTTCCCAACGCAGCTCAGGTTTTGGGTTATTTATAAAAGAAAAATATGGCTCTCAAAAGGTCATATCAGTTTCTGTTCACTACCAGCCAAATGTTGGCAAAAAAATTGGCATTAAGCTATCACCCACATCATTTATTACACCCTGGCACGGAGTGCTTGTTGTGGAAAAAGATGGCACATCCAAAATTGTACATAAGCAAGATATTGATTCTTCTGCTTATAAGCAAACTGGGAAATTCGTTAACCGATTTTGGTGTCCATTTTACCAAGCTAATTAAATCTAAACAAAAATATTAACAAGACAATTTTCAAAGTAATTAGGAAATTGTGGGCATTTGCGCCTGCTTTAAATCTGATTATTTGCATTGTGTACAGCTAGTAAAAGGTAAGAAAAATGAAAATTTTAAAAAAGATAGTTATGTTTGCAATAATTGCAAATTTAGCGACTGATATAACTGCAGCAGCTGCTGCTGCAGTTGTTGCAGAATTACTTGACCCAAAAGGTGTAGCTGCAAGCTCAGTAGCAGTTAAACCTTTAAATACAATTAGGCACTTAGGTCATATATCTATTCCTGATGAATTGGTGGGGCCTATTACGCGCTATGTTGATGGGCTACCTCAAATAACAAAATGTGGTGGAGATAATCCTCAATCTAGAATTGTGCTTTTTTTGCAAGCCATGAGCCCCCCTTCTAAGACTGAGGTAACAGGACAAGGAACACTAGCGACTAGGATAGTTGGGATGATGGCAACAGAACAGCCTATTTCTATGGTTATTCCGGGGTTTCCTTGTAAATCAACCAATAAGAAAGATAAGGTTTTAAGTGGAGATATTGATTTAGGGGAATTTTTTGGCTTAATAACCTTAAATCATATTTGCATGGAAATAGGTACTATCTACCCACCTGGTGCGCGTATTTCTATTATTCCAGATGGTGCTGCATACCTGGGCTTACTAGAAATTGATCCTAAGGAATATGAGCAATACCAAAGTAGTTTAGCACATCTTGTAGGAGCTTGTTTTGGTGAAACTATTTCCCTTGAACGAGCTATGGTGCCAAGTATCCTTGAAATAATTGATACTCTGGAAGAATCAAAAGTTGATGCAGAAACAGAAGCGGATATGACAAGTTTTTTTGGTACAGAATTTCCAAAAAAATCAAAAAGTGATATTGCTGAAATTACCCATGCTGTAGCTATTTGCTCGGCTAAATTTTCAAAGGGTATAGCTATGTTACTTGAAGGGCGCGATTATGTACGCCTTTCAGTGCATCCGCATTTAAATATAGCTGAAAAATGCGGTATAAGTTTGGCCTACAATGTGCGTGGTACACCATGGCATAATGCGCCTGTTTTGTGTAATGGCTTTTCATTAAAAACAGGTGTAAAAGAAATTACTCAAATCAATGTGAGGGGTGTATTTCCAATTTGTAGGGCTTTTGGCGCTAAAGGAGGAATCACGCTGATGAAGCTAATGGACTTGGACTTAGCAAGGCAGCAAAAAAAATCAAAAGCTGGCTTTGATATTACACCTAGATTTACACGAAAAGAGAGTACAATTGCTGGTATATATTTGGCATATATGCTTTTAAACTTTGAGCTTGCTAAAGCTAGCAGTGGTAG
>CAMASM010000049.1 GCA_945860985.1 Candidatus Finniella inopinata | reverse complement strand
AGATGTGAAAAATATGAAACAAGAGGAATTTGATGAAGTCATGGAAAATTACAATACAACACCCAGAAAATCTTTGGGATGGTTAACTCCTCTTGAGGCCTTTAATGAAAATTTACACCGTGTTGCACTTCGAACTTGAATGTGGCCAGATGCTATATGAATAACAGATCTACCCAATGAGCCCTTATTTATTTTCATTTCTTAATTTTCTTTACTAAAAAATATTGACAAAAATTATCGTTAAATCCCTTTTTTATAAATTCGATGTCAAACCAAGTTAAAGAGACGTAGAAAAAATTTATCACGAAAGGATGAGAAAATAGGTTTTGTTCGCAAGCCCCCAACTGGTTGAGCGGGTTATTTTCTTTCCACCGTAAACCAACTTAAACCCACTAGAAACTCATTTAAAAAAGATTGCGATGCTATTTACGAGCCGTGATGATTAAAAAAATCCTCCCGGACAAATAAGGATGTTAACAGTTCTAATATCACCAAAAGAGTTAAAGTCTACAGCAATAATGTGATGTTAAACCTAAAAAACCCAGAACACCGCAGTTTTACTTAATTGTTGCTTTTTGGTAGTGAAACCTATGAAACCTGTGTTAAACCTGGAACCTGATTAAACCCCTTATATAGATTAGATTTTTTATTATTTTTCTTTCAGGTTTTCAGGTTTACGTAGTAAAAGTTCTATATCTTATCCTAGAAAGGCACTTACTCTATAAGCACGTAAAATCTGCACACCTGGGAAACATCACCTTGTAAGCATTGAATTCATTGGGCTTTGCCTAAAATCAGGTTTTAAGGCAGACTTAACATAGACTTTAAGTTTAACATTTTTTTCCCTTTCTTTAAAAATCTCGTGGCCTTTGCCATTTGTTAAAAATTGCGCATGTGGTTTCCGTGCGGTGTGATTTTACCTATTCTCTGCAGTATTTTCTGAACAAAATTGTACCTTATTTTTGTTTACCTATGATATCCTGTTAAAACAAATCTATAGTTTGCTTTTTCTATATTTCTATGTCATTATGCAATTATAATTTCTATTACCTCTATAGTTATGAGGTAAATCAATGGATAAAGAAAATATAACTTACCATGACACAAAGATCGATAGACATACTGTTTAAGGACAAATTCGCTGGCACTCTAGTTGAGACAGCTAATGGTGGAACATGCTTTACCTATAATCAAGCATGGACAGAGGACATTGCCTGCTGTTTTCCAGTGGCACGCCGAGAGCATGAATGGGCGCAAGGATTACACCCCTTCTTTGAGCACTTGGGACCAGAAGGCTGGCTACGCGAGCAGCAAGCCCGCGTGGGGCACATTGTTGAAGAGGATGATCTTGGCTTAATCTTGCGTTACGGCGCAGATTGCATTGGCGCAGTGAGCGTACAACCTCAAGCAGACACCCCCCACATAATTGAAGCAACTGAGGCGATTGCTAACCCTGGCCGAACTGTATCTGGGGTTCAGAAAAAACTTTTGGTAACAAAAGATGATGCAAAAAATCACTTTCTTCCTGCTCCAGCATCAGGGCTTGCGCCATATATCGCAAAATTCAATTCAGCCAGTATTCCAACTCTTGTGCGCAACGAGGCTTTAAGCCTACGTTGGACAGCCAGTGTGCTTGGGAAGGATGAGGTCAATGCATTCAGTCTTTCCCACATCCAGATTATCAACGAAACAGCACTTGTAGTCACTCGATTCGACAGAGGCCCACTAGGAGAAAAACTGCGGTTGGAAGATTGTGCGCAGATACTCTGCAAGCCTAAAGGACGAGATTATGCCGGAAAATATGATGCATCTTATGAAGATGTTGCAACAATCATAACTCAATACTCAGCTCGTCCTGCCATTGATCTAGCAAGGTTCTATCGGCGATTAATTGCTTTTACGCTGATCGGCAATTGCGATGCACACTTGAAAAACTTTTCGCTGTTGGAAACTCCTGGCGGACTACGCCTTTCGCCAGCATATGATGTGGTAAACACGGCCATCTACCCCCAATATAACAGGAATCTGGCACTCTCAATCGCTGGCCAAAAAATACCACTTGATGAAGCCGATAGCGTTTTGTTTTTGGATTTTGGCAAGAAAATTGGCTTGCCAGATAAAGCCATTAAACAGATTTTTACTGACCTTAAACAACAAGTACGTAAAGCTACTCCTATCATCAGACCGCCTGATGCCGAGGATCCTGACGGTTTTATTCACCGCTTTGAAGAGATTGTGAGGAACGCATGTCTGCGAATCTTGGAGGAATAATTCCTTTGAACTGGAGATCTCTTGTTGACGAAACGTTGCAACGACGCAAAGCCGAGAAAATGACCCAGCGAGAACATGCCGCATTAGCAAATGTTAGCATTCCAACTCTTGCCGCTTTTGAGCGAGGTGAAACGACCCTTTCTCTCGCAAAGGCCTTCGACATTTTGCGGGTAGTGAGGTTGGTTGATGAACCATCTGAAGGTAGTATTCAAGACACTTTTGTGCGCGAAGCCTTCACCCGTTGGTACGCACTCAGTAGCCACTTACCGAGAGATTCCCCTGGTCGTTTTCCGCACGGCTGGTTCCGGTTCGACTATTACCTTGAGGGTGATCTAAAGTCCGTCGATTTGCAGGACTTTGAGAAACTTTTAAAAAAAGAGGCTGATACCCATCATTCCAGATGGTCACCATTCCTGGTGCTGCATCAACCCGAAAATAAACCTTATGAGGTTGATAGAATTCTCGAATGCTGGTTAAAACCAGTAAAAGAAGGTATATACCGTGATGCTGCTTACAGTGATTTTTGGCGTGCTGCGCCTAGTGGTCGAATGTTTTTGATGCGTGGCCACAAAGAAGATTGTGCAGAAACTTTTCCACCTAAGTCTATCTTTGATACGATTCTTCCTATTGTGCATATGGGCGAAGTATTGCTCCACGCTGAACGTTTGGCATTTATTCTGCAAAAAGATACCAATAAGCCAATTACAATTCATTTTAGAGCTTTGTATTCAGGGCTTAACGGACGAATTCTCCGTGCCTGGGCCAATCCTTTCAGTAATATTCTAGGGGAAGGACGTGCTGCTCGTAGTGATGAAGCCTTATTACAAACAAGTATTCCAGCTCAGGATATTTCTGCTCGTCTGGCAGAGCATCTCTACCCTCTAGCATCGTCGCTTTACGAAAAGTTTGGGGTTACAGAGTTCTCTAAAGATTTTGTGCAAGCAGAGGTGAAACGTCTTCTGACAAAAAATGCTTAATTCCACAAATCATCACTGTTTTATGGCACCAAAAATCTCGCAGCAACGCTTAAAACTTGATACCAGCTTCTTTGTTTTTGATGTCTTTGAGGTTTATTTGTTCAACACCAAGAGCTTCTAAAGCCTGCAGAAAAAAACCTGCAGTAAAAGCTCCGTGTTTAATTCTTTTAGCTAAAGTATCAGGCTTAACTCCCAATTGATTCGCTAACTCGTTCGATTTTATCAAAGCATGCCCCATCTCTCGTTTTAATGTTCTTTGGGCGTAAGCTCGCCATTCTTTTTCAGTACCAGCCTGCATAACAATAAAATCCTTAATAATGGATTTTTTAACATAACATTCTTGATTTTCCTAAGCAAACGCAGGGGTTTATAGAAAATTCACCCGAATAACTGATTTATTATCTTTAAATGGATTGAGGACATCCAAAAGCGCTTCAAGGTTCCACTGTTTCTGCTATTTTTTTTCATAGTGCTGTTTGGATTTTACTTTTTTCTCAATAATCTGATTAGCACATCTTAGTTGGAGTGGTTTGGGCATTAGCATTGTACTGTAGTGAATTGCTAAACTAAGCTGCTGGCGGGTTATTTTCAATTTATAACCAACAACCAACATAGGAAAACCAATTAACCCCCACTAAAAACTCATTTAAAGAAGATTGTGGTGCTATTTACTGGCAGTGATGATTAAGAAAATCTTCCAAAATAAAAAATACTAACAGTAAAAATATTACCAAAAAAGTTAAATCTACAGCGATAATGTTGTGTTAAACCTGGAAAACCCCGAACACCGCAGTTTTACTTAATTGTTGCTTTTTTGTGGTGAAGCCTATGAAACCTGTGTTAAACCTGAAATATACTTAAACACCTTTTATAGATTAGATTATTTATTATTTTTCTTTCAGATTTTCAGGTTTACATGGTAAAAGGCATATTCTTATTTTAGAAGGGGACTTATCTCCTAAAAAACACCCCCTTTAGCCATTTGTTTATCAGGACTTTCTATTAATTCATAACCTAAATTTTTTGCTGCCTTTTTCAATTTTGCTAACACACCTTCTTGATATTTTTTTTCATAATATTCCATTCCTTTTTCAACGTAATCTTTTCCATACTTGAGTAACCTATAAAATAAACAAGCTATTTTTCTAGCTGTTGCCGTAATCGCTTTGGGTGCTCCTATTTTGCTTTTTATACGCCTCATAAAAGCACCTATTGCTGTCTGAGTCTTACCAGTAGCACTAGCTGCCATCCTAAAGGCGTTCGCTGCACTATTTTTTACTTTTTTAGTTCTACTACTTAATACCTTTCCTCCACTAATCCTATTGCTAGGACTTAAGCCTAACCATGACGTAAAATGTTTTTCGGTTGGCCATTTGCTCATGTCTGTGCCAGTTTCTGCAATAATAGTTTGCACTGTAAGTTCACTCAAGCCAGGTATGTCTGTAAAATCTACTCCTGTAATATCATGTAAGATTTCTCTCAAGTTAAACTGTGGAGCATTTGATGATTTACGCTTCTTTACCAATGGTTTTTTATTTTCTTTCTTGTCAAAAGCAAGATAACAACCCTCAATTACCTTATCCAGAGCCTCTAGCTGGCGCTGGTAAAAATGATAGGATTCAAATTCTTGTTTCAATATAAACAACTGTTCTTCGCGATAATTGCCATTCAATGATTTAGCAATTACAGCTTCACTACTTTTAATTTTATCATTTCGTAATGTTGCTAATTTAGCAGGATCTTGCTCGCCGTCTAGAATTGCTTTAATAATCGCCATTCCTGTTACGCCAGTAATATTGCTTATAACATTATGAAGCTGTACATTCATTTCTGTTAAAGCTTTTTGCATGCGCAAAATATGAGTTGATGCATTTTCAATTAAACGAGATCGATGACGGATATAACTGCGTAACACACAAATTTGGTCATTAGGACGAAATGACGCTTGTAATAAACCGTAACTATGAAGTTTTTGCAACCAAGAACAATCCTCAACATCCGTCTTTTTGCGTCCAGGCACACCTTTGACATGTTGCGCATTAATCAGGTTCACTTCAAACCCCTCTTGTGCAAGAATTTGGAAAACCGGAATCCAGTAAACGCCGGTTGATTCCATCGCAATCGATTTAACGCCGCATTTTTTCAGCCATGTTGCCATGGCATGAATGTCTTCGGTAAAACAACCAAAAGATTGGATACGTAAGTTATCTCGTCCTTCTGGTACGCAAACGTAGTGGATTTTTGCACCAATATCGATACCAGCAGCATCAGGATTGATTATATCTAACCTACTACTCGCATGAGAGATTTTTTGACTTTGCTTGCTCATCACAGTTACTCCTATTATAGTAAGGCTGAACTAATGTTGGAGCTACTCTAAGTTGGGGTAGGTAAAAGTATAATCTCCTAAACGAGGTATCTTGCGATCCGTCAATGTAAATACCATAAGCCCCAAGACCAGACTCTCAGACGGGTAAATGTACGCCATTGATGGTACGGTCATGGTTTAAAGTAGTTCCAACTCCACTATAAACTATAAGACATGTGTTTCTTTCATAAAAAAAACAAGATCCGCTAGGATTTTGTAGGTGACTCTAAGTATGTAAAACCTGCACACCTGGAAAACATCACCTTGTAAGCCTTGAATTCGTTAGGTTTTATGTAAAATCAGGTTTAAAACAGCCTTAACACAGGCTTGCAGGTTTAACACATATTTTAAAAATTCAAGGGGTTTTTACCCTTAGTGAAAAATTGTACATGCGGTTTCCTGACTAACCATCACCCATCAGTAATTTCTAAGAAAAATTTCCTAAAGTGGATCGAAGCTCTTCACCGCCCTTCGGCCGGCTCTAACATGAACTAACTAAATTTTTTGGTTTTTTTTACAAAACGACAGTATTAAAGTGTTGTTTGTGCAACTAAGGCCGTTTTTTCACTGGTGTTTATTACCCGAATCGAAGCTTGGCACAGGAAGGTTGACGATGCTACCACTGATGACAATTCTTTAGAGTTGATCTCGTTGACAAGAGTGTACTTTTAAAAAAACCATCCCGTTGCACAAACAAAACAACAATACGTGGAGCTTATCATGATCAAACCCAAAAAAACAACGACAAAAAAATCCTTTTCCTATCATCTTTCACAAATTAATCTAAATCTTGCTGGTATTGACATTGGCTGTCATTCCCACTTTGTCGCTGCTCCTATCGCCTCTGGTGAAATTGAAGTAAAAGAATATTCTTCCACAACTTCAGGATTACAGGCGCTGTCAGCGTGGCTAAAAGAATGCAAGGTGACGTCGGTTGTCATGGAGTCAACTGGCGTCTACTGGATTCCCTTATATGAACTTTTGGAATCAGAAGGGTTTGATGTGAAATTAGTGAATGCTAGTCACGTGAAGAATGTCACTGGTCGAAAAACAGATGTTGTTGATTGTCAATGGTTGCAACAGTTAGGAGCATGCGGTTTGCTCAATGGAGCTTTTCGTCCAGAAGAAGATATTCTGCCTCTGCGTGCTTATACTCGCCAAAGGCAGTCCATTATAGTTGGGATGAATATTCATACGGCGCGTATGCATAAATCATTAGCCATGATGAATATTAAGCTTTCCTCTGTGTTAAATGATATTTCAGGATATACAGGAATGCAGATTATTCGAGCTATTGTAGCTGGAGAACGTGATCCAGCAAAATTAGCGATGTTTCGTGATGAGCGCTGCAAAAAGGGTATTAAAGATATTGAGGAAGCGTTAAAGGGGAACTTCAGGGAAGAACATTTGTACCTTCTTAAAATTAATTTAGAGGCGTACGACTTTTGTTAAAAACAACTTTTAGATTGCGACCGACAAATTGAAAAAACATTACACCGGTTAAATCCAGAGGATGATGATACCAAGCACAATCAAAGCTTAGACGCCGAAGATCCAAGGCAGTATAGAGTCAGTGGTGGTAATACTCCCTATTTTGATCCATCGAATCATTTAAAGGCAATCACTGGGGTTGATTTATTAAAAGTGCCAGGCATTGAAAGCAATACAGCGGTGAAGTTGATTAGTGAAGTTGGAGCGGATATGAAGCCGTGGAAGACAGCTAAACACTTCACCTCGTGGTTAGGATTATGCCCAGAGAATAAGATATCTGGAGGTAAACAACTCAGCTCAAGAACTAAGCCAAGTGCGAATCAAGCGGCAAAAAGCTTTCGATTGGCTGCATTTGGATTGAGCAGAAGCAAAACAGCGTTGGGAGGATTTTACAGGAGAGTACAGTCCAGACACGGATCAGCAAAAGCGATAACAGCAACAGCAAGGAAGATAGCGGTAATATTTTATAATATGCTCTCCAAAGGTACTGAGTATGTGGAAAAAGGCCTTGAGTATTATGAGAAAGAATACAAGGAGAGGGTTGTTAATAGTATAGCAAGAAAAGCAGCAAGTCTTGGTTATGATATGGTTCCAATAGAAAAATTAAGCAGTTAAAAACCGAAATAAAATATTACTTTATAAAAAAATAGAGACCAAATATATTAATATGGTGAAAAATATAGAATAATATGTTAGTTAGTGACAAGACACCAAGGAGTATTTCAAAATAGCGAATCACTAAGCCTACTGATAGATTGTTTTCAATTTACCAGCTTTTTCTATAGGAAAACCAATTAACCCCACTGAAAACTCATTTAAAGAAGATTGTGATGCTATTTACTAGCCGCGATGATCAAGAAAATCCTCCCAGATAAAAAATGCTAACACTAAAAATATTACCAAAAAAATTAAAAACTGTAGTCAGAGTGTTGTGTTAAACCTGGAAAACCCCGAACACCGCAGTTTTACTTGATTGTTGCTTTTTTGTGGTGAAGCCTATGAAACCTGTGTTAAACCTGAAACATACTTAAACCCCTTATATAGATTAGATTTTTTATTATTCTTCTTTCAGATTTTCAGGTTTACATGGTAAAAAGCATATTCTTATTTTAGAAAGGGACTTATGTTTAGGTATGTAAAACCTGCACACCTGGAAAACATCACCTTGTAAGCCTTGAATTCGTTGGGCTTTATGTAAAATCAGGTTTAAAACAGCCTTAACACAGGCTTGCAGGTTTAACACATATTTTAAAAATTTCATGGTTTTTTACCCTTTGTGAAAAATTGTATATGCTCCTGATTTAATCAATCATCACCCATCAGTAATTTGTGAGGATAGATTTTACCTATTTTCTTCAGTGTTTTCTAAACAAAATTAGACCCTTTTTTGTTTGTCTAGATTCCTTGTCAAAACAAAACTGTAATTTGCTTTTTATATGGTGATCGGAACTTCAAAAAACTCAAGGACTTTACCAAAGTTGCAGAAAGTACGGCGGTTGCAAATAAAAACACTCACAACCCCTCTAGTTTAGCCATCGTTGGCTCGGTAGCAGCATTAGTCACCGCAATGGAGGTGGGAGATTTTACCACCTCCATTAAGGTCATTGGTAGTGTTGTGCTCACCCAGTTGCTAACTAACAGACAGTTTTTGAATCTGGTCATCAAGTTTGCTAAGAAGTCTACGGTACTACTTACCAAACAGCTCAACATCCTCTCAAAGAAAATACTGGCATAGCCATGACCTCCCAGGTATTAATACTGAGCTTAAAGATCAAGGTGGAGAGTAGTAAGGCAAGCTTAGTATTTATCAGGTTGGCTGTATTTTTTGTGTAAATACTCTGTTAGTTGCATCAAGTAGTTTTTTGTTTGTGAGATGGATGTATCTTTCCGTTGTTTTGACGCTAGCATGCCCTAATAGGCCCTTAAGTTCAATTAAATCAACTCCATTGTTAATTGCAAAAGATGCAAAGCTATGCCTAAGGTCGTGGATGCGAATATCAGGAAGGTCTGCTTGTTTGCGAATACGCTCCCAAGTTTTTTGTATAGCAACTAAATGAGTCCCTGGTTTATCTCCACAAAAAACATAAGGGTTGTTTGCTTGTTTTTCTATATTTAAAACGATCGCCTTGGCAATGTCATTTAAGGGGATAACTCGCTTCCCTGTCTTGCTATCTTTTAATCGAAGGCAATTGTGTACTAAATCTACTTCCTCCCATTTTAATGATAAAATCTCCCCCTTACGACAGCCTGTATAAATAATCAGGCGAAGTGCGCTTATGGTATAAGGTGATGCTATGCCAGCAATTTCTCGTTCTAATAATGTTTTTTCTAGTTTTTTTAATTGTTCATCAGTTAGATAATTTTCCATCTTTTTGTCTGGGTGTTTATGAATTCCCCTGCATGGATTGGTGTTTAATGGGATATATTCCCAAAGTTCCGCTTGGTTAAAGGCTGTTGTTAATAATCTAAGGCATTTTGTGCAGGTTCCATTAAAATGTGACAGTGAATCTTTAAATGCTAAAATATCCTTTCGTTCAATTTCGGCTATAGGTTTTTTACCAAAAAAAGGAATTATGTGGAGCTTAATTATATAAGTAGCCATCTTAAACGTAGAAGGCTTATGACGCTCTTTCATATACTTTTCTGTGAATATCTGCCAAAAGTCTTCAAAAAGAAAAGACTGCTGTACTTCAACTTGCTTTGCATTTTTAATGTCTCTTGGGTCAATTTTTTCTATTTGAACACTGTGGGCAAACTTTTTAGTCTGTATTCGAGCTTCATCAACGGTGATACTTCCATACACACCAATCGTGATGTAAGAGAACTTTTTGTTTGTGGGAGAGCGGAAGTAATAGACAAAGGTTTTTTTAGTCGGATGAATTTTACAGCCGAATCCTTTTATAGTGTCATCCCATACCATATATGCACTTTCTTTGTGAAAGCTTCTGTCAATCACTGTCTTGGTGAGTTGTGGCATTGCTGAGATCGCGTAATTTGTTGATATTTGAAAGTAGCAAATAAATAGCACTAGAACAAGATTTGTCTTCCATTATGGTGTATTATTGGGTGGTTATTTTCCATAAGCAATGGTAATGATTGGCCGTGACGATAAGGGATATAGCCAAAAAGTTCAGTTAAACACTGGAGCGGGCGAAGGGATTCGAACCCTCGACCCCAACCTTGGCAAGGTTGTGCTCTACCCCTGAGCTACGCCCGCTTTTGTTGTGTTTATAATATCTTTTTTTCCTGAGTTTGCAAGTGAATTTTTAGTTTTCTTTGCAAATAAATAAAACACGGCCCCAATGCTGCCAGTTGATAGCATTAATAATCCTTGTAGCACTCCTAGACTAAATCCCATTTCAGGTGGTAGCCCTAGAGTTGCAAAACATGTAGTCAAAAAACCTTCCCGTAATCCCCAGCCTGATATAGAAAGTGGGATCATTATAATAATTAGTGATAGTGTGAAAATCACTGAGCTTTCAGCAAAATTTAATGGAATTTTTAGAGCGGTTACAAGTAAATAGAATGCCAAAAAGTTTGTTATGGCCATACTGATGCTGGTAGCGACTAGAGCACCTGGAGTTTTAATTATACACTTTGCTGTGGCAAAAATTTTCCACAAATTTGCAACTAGTTTGTATTTTTGTAGAATCGGATACCTAATAAACAGAATCAAAAAAATTATTCCCGCAAAAATTAAACAGTAAAGGGTTGTTACTAATAATTGTATATGGCTAGGCAATTTGATGGTTAGCAATAAAACGGCACTTAATAGCCATAGGCAAAGGATACCTAACATTCTATCCCAAAGAATGGCAGCTGAGCTTAGCGTCAAATCATTATTCTTAGCTAAAGTATATATGCGGTAAGCATCTCCGCCAACACCACTCGGGAGCAATTGATTAAAAAACATGCCAATCCAAGTTAATTGGTGTAGCAGTTTAAATGGTTCATGTAATTTTAGTTTTTTTGCGATGCAGTATAAGCGAAGCCCATTCAAACTAATTGAACAGCACATTGCTGCAAAAGCTGCAGCATAAACACTTAATGGTAACTCTTTAAAGGATAGTTGTAGATAATTAAAATCCACTCGGTGTAAGGCCCACCATAAGGCTAATCCAGAAAAAATCAACTTCGTAAAAAATAATATCACTGCTGTCGATTTTCTGAAACTACTCCTAAGCTAATTTGTACATAGTACCACCCAGAGTAAAGCGTAATACCTGCAGCGCACCATAACAATATTTCCCCTAGGATTTGAATGGCAATATGGCTATGGGCGGGATCAAAGTAAACAAGTACCATTAAGGCAATCATTTGCACAGCGGTTTTAATTTTAGCAATGAAACTTACCTTGAGGGTGGCATTTATTTCGGTTAAATATTCCCGAAGACCAGAAACCAAAATTTCACGGCACAAAATAATTACTGCTGCTAAAATGCTGAATTTTGAAATGTGATCAAACCCAACCAGCATTAATAAAGTTGAGGAAACTAAAAGCTTATCGGCGATTGGGTCAAGGATTTCTCCAAAACGTGTTTCTTGGTTAAAGGTGCGTGCCACAAAACCATCAAGAAAATCAGTGATGCACGCTAATCCAAAAAGGGATGCTGCAATTAAACGAGGGGTTGGATAATTAATGAAAAATGTTACTAGAATAAAAGGAATCAACCCAATGCGTACTAATGTTAATGTGTTGGCTAGATTTTTTAGATTCACTATATTCATCCTCCCTCTCTCATTGTAGTAAATATGCCGTAATTTATACGTTATGGCAAAAGGTAATTAATAATTTATGTTACGTGAGCGGCTTGACCTTTTATAAAAATTCTCTTAGTTTATTGCTTAGTACAGCGTATTTTCTAATGCGGGTGTAGCTTAGTGGTAAAGCTCCAGCCTTCCAAGCTGGCTATGTGGGTTCGATTCCCATCACCCGCTCCAAAATTTCCTGCATTTAAGAAAAATTCACCCATTTACGAATCTGTGCAATCGCGATAAACTGGATCAAAATTTTGGTCTTCATTTTATTAAGGAACTATCATGGCAAAAGAAAAATTTGAAAGAAGTAAACCACACTGTAACATAGGAACGATTGGTCACGTTGACCATGGTAAGACGTCATTAACAGCGGCGATTACAAAAGTTCTAGCTGAAAGTGGCGGAGCAAAATTCATGGCTTACGATC
>CAMASM010000048.1 GCA_945860985.1 Candidatus Finniella inopinata | reverse complement strand
CTACCGTATTTCTACCATTGAACTCGATACAAAAGCAACTTTAATCGTTAAAATACGCGAATGAGATTTTTGAAATGACCTTGAAAACCTTAGATAATCTTGATTTTTTAATCATACGTTGGATTTTAAAAATAATTAAGAATTTGACTACGGATCTGAAGGTTAGGAGTTCGACTCTTCTCGGGCGCGCCACTTGAGCTCCCTTAAAAAATAGGTTTATCATGGCTTTTACTCTTCCTTCATTACCATACTCTAAAAACGCACTAGTACCTTATATTAGTGAACAAACGATTGATTTTCATTATGGAAAGCATCACCAAACATATGTAACTAACTTGAATAATTTGGTGCAAGGTACAGAAAACGAATCTAAGACCCTTGAAGAACTTATCAATATGTCGTTTTCTCAAGCAAATTTAGTTGGTGTATTTAATAATGCCGCACAAGTTTGGAACCATACATTTTTTTGGAACTGTATGCAAGCAAATGGTGGGGGTGTTCCAACTGGTCGTATTGCTGAAAAAATTAATGCAGCTTTTGGAAGCTATGAAAAGTTTGCTGCTGATTTTAAACAGGCAGCCCTTACCCAGTTTGGCAGTGGTTGGGCTTGGTTGGTGCAAGAAGGCGATGTAATTAAAATTACAAAAACGGCTAACGCTGATTTACCAATGGTGCATGGCCAAACAGCTTTGTTAACTTGTGATGTTTGGGAACATGCATATTACCTAGATTATCAGAATCGTCGTGCTGATTTTGTGCAGGCATTTTTGGACCATCTGGTTAATTGGGGCTTTGTAAACGCTAATTTAATCTAAAATATGTGTTGATATAGCTACAAGTTTATTTAACTTTTTCTAAAACCCCAGTGAAATGTTGATCTATTTCACTGGTTTTTTTAATGTAAATTATGGTTACGTCTATTAGGTACATATAATGATTAAAAAAATAGCAATTGCCTTACTATTAGTGTCAGGCGGAGCTGTGGTTGCAGAAACAGCGCAGGCACCAACATTACAAATGAACGGATATGCGGCAATGGTTGGGGCTGGTGCTTTTCAAAGCAATAACAGCAATGGTCAAGGTGGAGCGCAGCATATAGGAATTAGTGCGTCAAACATATATTTTACTGCCAAAGGCGTATCAACTAGCGGTTTTCAGTATAAATGGCGTGTGGCTATGGAGTCGTACCCTGGTGGTAAAAGCACTTTAGGCAGCGCAATTTACTTTACCCAAAACTACATAGAATTTGGTCTTGTGGATCTTGGAATTTTCCAAATAGGAAACTTGACTGGTGTTGAAGATACTATGACAGAAAGTGGCTTCAACCTTATGGGGGGTGCAGCCAGTATTGATGGTACATTTACTAACATAACTAACACTGCTGAAGGTGTGATTGGCGGTGCTCAAATGGCCAACCAAACTAGTAAGTCTACAAAAATTGTTTACTATACACCATCTGTTGGTGGTCTAACGTTTGGTGTAGCGTACACTCCAAATACGACGCGTATGGGAACTGGTGGACGTGATAACGCAGGTGGTCCTGGTGACAATACCCATGGTAATGAAGGTGGAATTTATCCTAGCAAAAGTGGTTCAGCCTATGGTATGCACAACGTAGCAGCAGGTGTTAAGTATGTGTCAGATTTCAAAAGCTGGAACATGGCATTAGCAGCAATTGTTATTGCTGAAAACAGCAAGCGTGGCCGAAAAGGATATTTTGAGGATGATTCTCTAGCTTTAGACTTTTACAAATACAAATCTGCTAATAACAGCAGATCCGCTCATTTTACTGCTGCAGTTGGTATTGACCAATGGCGCTTTGCAACAGGACTTATCTTAAATGGTAAGAGCAGGTTACCAAAGGCTGATGGTTATAGTACTGGTGATGCAGGTAGGGCTTGGAACTTTGGTGCACAATATACAGTTGGTGCTTACCAGTTTGCCCTTGGTTACTTCAAAACTATGCGTGAGTTGCCAAGAATTCCAGCTGGACAAGGCACTAATGGTGTAAGATATGCTTCAGTTGGTGGCAAGGCAGAGAGCGACATAGTCAGTGCAACTATTGACTTTAACGCATTACAAGGTTTGAAGTTCTTTGGGGAGGTTGATTTCTTCAACAGCCGCACAAACAAAGAATATGCTAAATTCATAGGTCAAACCAGAAAATATACTGATAAAGGTGGAAAAACCGCCATTACTGATAACGCAGGTACTGCTGTGATTGTTGGAACAAAACTAAGTTTCTAATTTCTTCTTTTATGTTTTTAAAAGCCCGCCTATATGGCGGGTTTTTTATTGTATGTAATTAGAATGTGTGCTATTTCTCACTCGTAAAGTTTTGTTGATTAGGTTTTTTTATGAATAAACTAATATTATTAATTGCTGCATTTATTGGTTTTCAGGTATGTGCCGCGGATGCATCTTCTTCTTCTTCTGCTGGTGAAAAAAAAGAAAAAGAACGCGAGGTTACTTTTACTGCGCGCCTTATTACCGCTGCTGATCTTGAAGATACATCGCCTATTGTTGGTGCTATTAAAGCTTATGTTGGTGCAGACGATGCTGCAAAATGGATATCAGCTAAAGTAATGATAATGGGGCAAATTGCTGCTGGAGTTGTGCGCAGAGTTTTGTTTTTTGTTGATGGTAAATTGTATGGGTCATGTAGAGCTGGAAGAATGCCAATTGCTGTAACGCCTGTGAAACACGGCGCTGACGGATTTGTGTTTGCAGAAGGTCAGGAATCTATTGCTGATGCTTACAGGAGGTTAGCTGGAGCAGGCACTGCGGAATCATATGAAGACGGTTCTTCAACTTGGAGCCTCACAAAAGCTGGTGTTCCAATCCTTGCAGTAACGCTAATACCGAACGAAGAAAAAGATGCGGGTATTATTTCCATGATGCACCAAGCTGCTTATGGTTTATTTGTTGGTCGTCCTATTTCTGGATTCGATACTCCTCCAAGCCTATATGTTTCAATGGTTAACCCTGTAGATGGCTTAGTAGCTGCGGATTTTGGGAAATATTTGAGGTTACAAGATGGTCGTTTTTGTTCAGGTGATAGAACTGTATTGCACAACTATTATCCTGGCAGAGGTGATAGCGGTAAATTCTTTATGCTAGCTGGTCGAATCAACTAGTAATGCTTTCTTAGTAGCTTTAATAAAAAGGCTTTCTCCTACCTGGAAGCCTTTGCTGTTTTCATTATTTTGAAAAACTCATATAATACTGAAAACATTTAGAAAAATTATTATGCATATTTCCATTGCCAAAGAAACCGCAGAGTTTGAAAAGCGGGTGGCGCTTACTCCAGATTTAGTTAAACGTTTATGTGATGCCGGCCATAGCGTTACAGTTGAAAAAGGTGCTGGTTCGTCCGCAGGCTTTCTTGATACTTTATATAAAACAGCAGGGGCTGTAATTGCTAAAAATTTTGCTGATGTTGTGGCTGATGCACAAATTGTGCTTAAGGTTGGCCCTGTTGCAGAGAAACAAGTTGAGTCTTTAAAGCCTAACACTGCGCTTATTGCCATGCAGAAAGTTCACGAAAATAAAGCGTTATTTAAGAAAATTAGTAAAAATAAAGTTAGTGCTTTTGCTTTAGAGTTTGTGCCAAGAATTACCCGTGCTCAGTCAATGGATGTATTGTCATCACAAAGTAACCTTGCTGGTTATAGGGCAGTAATTGAAGGAGCTTATGAATTTGATCGAGCTCTACCTTTAATGATGACTGCAGCTGGTACGGTTGCTGCTGCTAAAGTTTTAGTGATGGGGGCAGGGGTCGCTGGTTTGCAGGCTATTGCTACTGCGCGCAGACTTGGTGCAATTGTTTCAGCGTTTGATGTTAGAGCAGCTGCTAAAGAACAAGTAGAAAGCTTAGGGGCTACGTTTGTTGAGGTTGATTATCAAGAATCCGGTGATGGTTCTGGTGGTTATGCAAAAGAAATGAGTGAAGGATACAAGCAAGCTCAAGCTGCAAAATTGCTTGCTGTCTTAAAAAATCAAGATATCGTAATTACAACTGCTTTGATTCCTGGCAGGGCTGCACCTGTATTGTTGACAGCTGAAATGGTTGCAGAAATGAAAGTAGGCAGTGTTATTGTTGATTTGGCAATCGAATCTGGTGGTAACTGTGCTCTTTCAAAGCCAGGTATTACGGTTACTAAAAATGGCGTAAAGATTGTAGCGCATCCAAATATGCCAAGTCGTATTGCTTATAATGCTAGCCAGTTGTACGCTAAGAATGTATACAACTTTGTACAGCTGCTTATATCTAACGGAGACGAGCTAAGTATTGATTTTAATGATGAAATTATTAAGTCAACTTGTCTGTGTCACGATGGAAATTTGCTGCACCCTGTTTTTGAAAAGTAAGGAAAAATTATGGATCTTAATTCAATTGCCCAACAAACGGCGCGTTTAAATGGTTTTGTGCAAGAAATTTCTGGTGAACTTGTTAACCTTGAAGGTTCTTTGCGTCAGGTAATAGCAAACCAAGGTCAGGTCGGGGCAGATCCCTTTGTGATGGGCCTTATGGTGTTTGTGTTAACTTGTTTTGTTGGCTATTACGTTGTTTGGAAGGTTACGCCTGCCTTGCACTCACCCCTTATGGCGGTTACCAATGCTATTTCTAGCGTGATTATTGTGGGAGCTCTAATCGCA
Organism: Candidatus Finniella inopinata; assembly: GCA_945860985.1. GTDB lineage: Bacteria > Pseudomonadota > Alphaproteobacteria > Paracaedibacterales > CAITNM01 > CAITNM01. Next base: position 7,783 of record CAMASM010000048.1, on the reverse strand, counting down.
TCTGGGCATTCGGAGTTTAGTATTTCATCAACTTTTGGTTTTTTTGCAGTGGTATTAGCCTCCATTAATATATTTGGTGGCTTTATTGTTACTCAACGTATGTTATCCATGTTTTCAAAAAAGAGATAAGAGCAAATTATGACACCTACAATTTCAACATTATTATACTTAGTTGCCGCAATTTGCTTTATCATGGCTTTGCGCGGTTTATCATCTGCTGCTACATCTCGTAATGGAAATCTTTACGGTATTTGCGGTATGGTGATTGCGGTTTTAACTACTTTGTTAAGTCCTGCTATTACAAAATACGGTGGCATTATTGGTGGAATTACTCTTGGTGGGGTAATTGGTACGATTATTGCAAAGAAAATTAAAATGACAGCATTGCCACAACTAGTTGCAGCTTTTCATAGCTTAGTTGGTTTGGCAGCGGTATTTGTGGCTGGTGCAGCACTTTACAATCCCAAAGCTTTTGGTATTGGTGCAGTTGATGCTATTTACACGGCAAGTTTAATAGAAATGAGCCTTGGCGCAATTATTGGTGCTATTACTTTTAGCGGATCAGTAATTGCCTTTGGTAAGCTACAAGGCCTAATTTCAGGAAAACCGCTTATGTACAAAGGCCAACATATATTTAATGCAGTCCTCGGCCTTGGTTTGGTTGCCTTAATTGTATTCTTTGCCCTAAGCCAATATCACGGCATTTTTTGGATAATGACAGTTGTTTCATTGGTACTTGGGGTATTGTTGATTTTACCAATTGGTGGTGCTGATATGCCGGTGGTAATTTCTATGCTGAATTCTTATTCAGGTTGGGCTGCAGTTGGTATTGGTTTCACTTTAAATAACCATCTATTGCTAATCACCGGTGCTCTAGTTGGTGCATCCGGTGCGATTCTTAGTTACATTATGTGTAAGGGAATGAACCGTTCAATTATTAATGTGATATTGGGTGGCTTCGGTACCGATTCAGCTTCAGCCTCGGAAGCAGTTTCTAGTGCAGCCTCTGATAAACCAGTTAAGCTTAGCAGTGCTGAAGATGCTGCTTATATGATGAGTAATGCCAGTAGTGTGATTATTGTTCCAGGTTACGGTATGGCTGTAGCGCAAGCGCAGCACAGCTTACGTGAAATGGGTGATTTCTTAAAATCTCAAGGCGTAAAAGTACGTTATGCAATTCATCCTGTTGCAGGGCGCATGCCAGGGCATATGAATGTTTTGCTAGCAGAAGCTAATGTTCCTTATGATGATGTTCTTGAATTAGACGATATTAACAGCGATTTTGGGACAACCGATGTTGCATTTGTTATTGGTGCAAATGACATTACTAACCCTGCTGCTAAAACAAATACGGCATCACCAATTTATGGGATGCCAATTTTAGATGTAGAAAAAGCTAAGACTGTGTTTTTTGTAAAGCGTTCTTTGGCATCTGGTTATGCGGGAGTTGATAACGAACTATTTTACCGCGATAACACTATGATGGTGCTGGGAGATGCTAAAAAGGTTTGTGAAAACTTGCTTAAGGCATTAAAGGGAAGCCATTAGTGATTCCAGTTATTTATGGGTGCCAAGGTCTAACCCTTGGCGCAGATGAGCGAGAATTTTTTAGTAAAGCCCAGCCAATGGGCTTTATTCTTTTTGAGCGCAATTGCCAAAATCCAGAACAGGTTAAGGCACTGATTACTGATCTTAAAAGTTGCTTGCATCACACAGACGTTCCCATATTGATTGATCAAGAAGGGGGCAGGGTAGTCCGCTTAAAACCACCTTTTTGGAAAAGCCGGCCTGCTGCAAAATCTTTTACGTCTGCTAAAGATGTTTATGAAAATGCTAAAGATATGGCCATTGAATTAGCAGAACTGGGGATTACCGTAAATTGTGCACCTTGTGCGGATTTATTAATTGAAGGAGCTGATGGCATTATTGGTGATCGCGCTTTCAATAATGATCCAGCAATTGTTACGGAATATAGCTTGGCAATGCTGAAAGGTTTGGAAGATGGTGGGATGACTGCTGTAATCAAGCACATGCCCGGCCATGGGCGTGCGCCGGTTGATAGCCATGAAGAGCTGCCAATTGTGGATACTGACTCTGCAATTTTAAATGCTTCTGATTTTGTACCATTTAAGTCTTTGGCCAAAGCTTCTAAATTAGCCTGGGGAATGACTGCCCACGTTATTTACAGCGCAATTGATCCATTGAATGTGGCGACTCAATCAAGCAAAGTAATTAGTGATGTTATTAGGGGCCAAATTGGTTTTAAAGGCTTTTTGGTAAGCGATTGCTTAACTATGAAAGCCCTTACGGGAAGCTTTGCTGAAAAAACTAAATTATCCCTAAATGCTGGATGTGATGCCGTTTTAATGTGCAAAGGCACCATTGCCGAATATGAAGAAGTGGCAATGGGCTGCGAAAGTGTAGAGTAAAAAGAACTGGCAAGCTCTCAAATTTTCTAGTTCTTTTTATAGTTTTGCGAGTTCTTTATCTATGAGTTTTATTTTTCGTTCCGACATCGCAGCTCTCATACCACCTGCAGCGATATCATCTTTTGCTTCTTTTATTTTTTGTGTGATATCTTCACATACCTCAGCGGTGATGCTACCTGCTTTTGATTGTAGCGTTGTCTCTAGGTCGCTAATTTTTTGTAATTGTGCAGCTATTACTGCTGCAGCTTTTTGTTCAGCCGGAGAAATTACTTTAACAGGCGCTACTAAATGAAAATTAGGAGCTGGTGGTCCTAATGAAGGCGCCGGCGGTGCAAATGAAGGCGGTACGGGGATAAATGAAGAAGGTGATGCGTTTGGATTAATTCCTGTCTCACTTGGTGATAAGACCGTAGAGGTTTGACCTTTTTGTATCCCTGCTATTTGCTTAGATTGTCCAGCAGCTATACCTGCAAGAAGTCCAGCACTAAGACCATTCAGTACTTTGGGTGGAGTGATTGCTTTTTCCATTATGTCAAGGACGACAGCTGAGCTATCGCTTTCATCAGGTCCCAAGCTTGCGGGAGGAGCTTCTTCGCTACCTTCTTCTCCAGAGATTGAGGCTGCTTCTCCATGCAATCTTCCATCCTCCTTAAATACTGCTAATTTTGTTAGTAATTCACCATTCTCTCTTTCTCCTAGCTTATTCCTTAATTGCAGCAGTTCTTCCCTAAAAGCCAAAAGTTCATCAAGGTTGCATCTTGGTAAATCGTGTGACATTATCAAATCCCAAAGAGCTTGTATTTGACTGATTACCCCACTTTGTTTTGCTACTAATTTGTTTGTCCTTTTATAACCTTCGATTTTTTCTGGAGTAATGCCATTTAACATATTTCTAAGGTATTGCTGCTCGGTATTAAATTTTTCAACAATAGCTTTTTCACGGGCTTCACCGCTAATAAGGCTTCTTACTCGTAAAGAAAATTTTCCTAGGCTGCCTTGGTCTGATGGTGATGGCTGGAAAAGCTTTAGTTGACCAGCGGCTTTCATGTTCTGTTTGACAATTTCGATTAACTCCGCAATATCTTTTGGAGTTATAGGCGTGGCTGATAACAATGTACTTTTCAAATATTTTTGTGAAACTTCTTGAAAATTAAAACTAATAAAGTACAGGTATGCAAAAAGTGCTTTTTTCTGTTGTTCAGTTAGATACTCTATTTCTCTTTCTATACGCTCAATGCTGCCAAATGGTATTACGTTTACGTTTGAGCTCGGTCTAAATAATAGGAATAAAGCCATTGGCTCTTGAAATAAAGCTAAAGTCATTGGTAACAGTGAAAAGTCTTCAACTTCACTCAATAATTTAGCTTCTCTCTCGAGTAAAGGCAGACATTCTTCATAAGTTTGTCTGTCGTTTTCTTTGATGTCGTTTAAAAATTTAGTTGTGGCTTTTGATAAAACACCAATAACCTGGACAAATTCTTGTTCTGGATATATTCCTAAGGTCTTTATCGCAGTAACTTGTTGTTCAAATAAAGTTGTAAATTTAAGAGATTGTTGTAAATGTTCAGTGTTGGATAACCTCATAAGTTCGTCTGAAATTGGGGTTATATAAAGATCATCAAAAACACTTTGAAGCACTGTGACCCTTTTTTCTGGAGACGCAGCACTTTTCATTCTTTTTACAATGCCTTCAAATTTTATTTTTTTATATTTGCTAACCAATTCATTGGATGTTTCCATTAGTGCAAGTACACCCTCTAAAGCATCATCTTCAATGATAAATATATCTTCGGTTATTTTTTTTCCTTTAGGGCCAGCTATTTCTTTAACAGCTTTTTTTGTTAGTTCAAAGGCACCTTTATATAACGATTGTATTTGAAAAAAAGCGCGCTGTATGTCAGTTAGAGCTTGAGATTGTTTTTCAATATCTTCAATTGCTTTATAGTAACTGCCAAGCAGCATGTCTAAAGATACATTGCCAGAGCTACCGAGGGCTGCACCTTCCAGGATTTCCTGACGAGAAGTATGACCACCTTCTTTTTCTAGCTTTTTTAACCTTTCTTCGTATTCCCTTAAAAGTTTAACTAATTGTTGTCTTACCGCAGGTTTAGGAGCTGTCGCAACTTCTGTATTTGTAATTGATAAGCTATCATCTCCTCCGTAGGCATAATGTTCTTCATGTAGTGCTGATACAAGGGATTCAAGGGTGTGGTGTTTATCTTTTTCAAGACCAGCTGCTTCAGCTAAGCGTTGTGCTTGTTGTCGTTCTTTTAGTTGAGCATTGTAGGCGTTGATGAGAGCTTCTTTTTGCGGGAAATTGTTATACGGCATTGTTTGTAACAAGCTTAGCGCAGTGTGGTCTTCTCTACTCTGTAAAGTGGAAAAGCCAGCTTTTATGGATCTATTTCTTGCGGCTCCAGTGCCGCTAATTTGGATTTCAGTTTGTACAGATGGTAAATCAGCTGCTGTAATTTCTAATAATAATACAAAAAGCAGTATAAAAATGGCATAAAGGCATGGTTGTAGGTTAAAATCAGATACTACCATTTTATTAATTACTATTTTACCAACTCACATGGTAAAGAATACTTTAAAATAGATAATAAATGTTTAACGCTGTCGAAATTGTTTGGGTTTAACTATATAAGGTGTGTTGTATTAATCGTAGTTCACTAGTCACCCCGGAGTTGATCCATATCTTTATACACATCTTTTTTTTGGTGCAACTATGAAATGCACCACCACAGCGTCTCTGCGAGCCCCTTTTGATTCTTCGGCGGCAATAGAAAATACCACTGCAGATAAGATTATTAGCAATATTTTTTGCATGAGTGTATTTTTTGATTGAAATCATTAAATTGAACATCTAGACAGGTAGCATAACAGAGGCTAATTGTAAATGGGGGGATTTTGAAACACAAAGTGACCCCCTATAGTCAAGAACACAAAATATTGCCTTAGCCTATTTTTATGGAAGGGCTTGAATGGCTTGTCTTATAGGCCTTAGCTTTATTGATGCAAAAGCTGCTTGTGCTCCGCCCGCTTGATTCAATGCTTTTACTGCTGCTAAGTTTTTCTCTAGTTCATCGTAATCAACAGCAGCAATTTTCCCCTTTTTTGTTGCTAATGTTGCTTCTAAAGCAGTGATTTCTTGTATCTGCGCTGCAGCAGCTGCTGCAGCTTTTTGTTGTTGAGGCGATAGTCCACCAGCAGGGCTTGGTGATGAGGAACTTGAGGAACCTGCTGCTGGAGGTGGCATAGCTCCTGAACTAGCAGGTGTCCCCAATGGAGGTATGAGACTAGGTGCTATTGGAGCATTGGGAGCGCCTGCTACAGATGAAGACAGAGAAGGAGGAGGAGCAAGAGACAGAGAAGGAGCCTTTTTAGAAATCACAAGTTTTGGTGCAACGTCAGGTTCTAATATACCAGCAATTTTTTCTAATAGTGGGGTTGCCAACAAAAGTTTGTCTGCTGCTATCGCTGCATCTACTTTTTGGATGTCTTCCTCCATTGCTTTTACGATATCCGGATGAAGAGTGCTTCGTTGTGCCGCAAGTTTTTGTTTGTATTGATCCAAAGCTACTTGGGCCTCTGCAACGGAAGCGAAATTCAGATTTTTTCTAGATGCCATTGTTCCGAATGCTGCCAACTGTCCTCCGCCAAAGGTGCGAGTTACTGGTTTAGAGGATACTGAAGGTGATGGAGATGAAGCTCTACTAGAAGTACTACTTGGCGGCGCCAAGCTAGCTAACGATCCGCTAGAAGGCATGCTAGCTAATGAGTTGGTAGAAGCGCTAGGAGTTATGCTATGGCTTGGAGATGGACTTGCAGAAGCAATGCTACTGCCACTTTTACTTGCTGTTAATAGTCTGCGTTTCAAAGCTTCATCCTGTAGGACAGTTTCTATAGAACTCATTTTTTGTACAAGTATTGACATATCGTCATATTCTGCAGCCGTTGCTGGAGTTCTAAAATTACTACCTGGAGCAGTAACTAGATCCAAAACTTCATGCATTAGCGGTGATTGTCCAGAAATTCTTATTCCATCATGGGTTATTCCATTTAGTGAATTTCCTAGAGTTCTTCGAAGAGAGTCGAAATTCCAAATGACCAAGGTTTTAAAGGTTTCACCACTAACAAGATCTTCCATTGTTGCGGAAAATGCTAAAAGTTTTCCTTTGTCTGTGTTACCAGGTTTAAAATCCTGCGGTTGTGACGGGGTTTTTATTTGGTCCCTAAGTACGGCAATTAAACCTACAATATCTTTTTCCTGTACTGCTGATTTTTTAAAAGTTTGACTTGTATACCAAGTAGAAAATTCTTTAAAATGAGAACTAACTTCGTATAATAGCACAAAAAGTGCTTTTTTCTGATCAGTACTTAAATACTGTAAGTCAAGTTCGATGCGACCAAAATCACTGTAAGCACCTTTTTCATTTTTTAACATTAAAATTGCTGGTGGATGTTTAAATAGCGTTAAAGTCAAAGGTATTGTTCCACAAACATTACCTGCGTATGTGGTTGCTTCTTTTAACTGGTGTTCATACAAAGGTCTACTTTTACTGAGAGTTTCTGCGTCAACATCTTTGTTGGCCCTTAAAAGTTTGTCACGTGCAAACGCTAAGTACCCTCCAATTTTACCACAATCTTTTGCTGAAAATACCCCAGCTTCTACTAAAGTTTTAGTAAGCGCTTCAAATGCATTAGTGCATGTAAGAGACATTGCTACATGCTCAATTTTCTGTGCTCTGTCAAATTCTTCTGCAACAGGTGGGGTGAAAACACTTTCAAAATAATAATTGAGGAACTCACGCCTTTTGGCAGGATTAGCTTGTGTCATTTTGGTTCTAATCTCCCCAAAGTCTGTGGGAGTTTTTTTATATTTATCAGCTATTTGATTAGCTGCTTTCATTAAATCAACTACTTTTTCTACTATATCGTCAGCAATTTGCACTGGTGCAATTACGTTAACCTGATTTTCTATTCTTATTATTTCAGCAAAATCTTCACGTACTTTGTCTCTATTTAATAATTGGGCCATGATGCTAAGCATTGCTTCACGATAGCTTCTAATTTGCAGTAATAGAGCTGGGTTATCATCAGCATCTTCTGCTGGTGCAGCTGATAAAATTTCTCCAATTGCATCACGCCCTATTTTCTCTTGAGCAGAATTAAAAAGTATTTCAAATCTTCTTGCTGTAGATTGGCTTCGATTATCAAAAGACGCATCCATTGCTGATCTATTATCGCTGCCACCGCCACCTCCGCTACCAAATCCAGAATCTGCAACAGACGGGCCATATCCACCTCCGCTGTTATATGAGGACGAAGATGAAGGGGGAAGATGATGATGA
>CAMASM010000047.1 GCA_945860985.1 Candidatus Finniella inopinata | reverse complement strand
GATGTGAAAAATATGAAACAAGAGGAATTTGATGAAGTCATGGAAAATTACAATACAACACCCAGAAAATCTTTGGGATGGTTAACTCCTCTTGAGGCCTTTAATGAAAATTTACACCGTGTTGCACTTCGAACTTGAATGTGGCTTGTTACTTATTCAAATGAGTAGTAGAAACAATACTTGCTATATAGCACCATTAAAATCGCAAAAAGATGGGCTTTCAATTGATTCAGAGGCAGAGTGGGTAAAAGCACAGTTTAAATTAACCGATGGATTTACAACACATGATGTTCCAGATTTTATGGCGTTTCCTTGGGCTCTTGGCTGTGGCGGTACGTTACCGCAAGTTGACTATAAACCGAGTTTACTAAGGGTGTTTCCAGACATAAGTAAAGATATGCGTGAAACTCTTGGTCTGTCTAAATATGGCTCTATATTTTTTGAACTAGATGTTTTTCCTACCAAAGATGGATTGAAAATAGGTTCATCAGCAACAATGGTGCGTAAATCAGCTCCAGAAGAAGCAGGAATTCGTAAAAGAATGTCCATTAAACTTGTGTGTGTTTCTGGCTATATTGCACCAAAACGAGTGCTTTTTGTATCTAAAGCATAGAATTTAGCCACGGCGGTATGTAGGTTGGGCAAAGCCTACCTACATACTATTTGTTATCCCTGAAATCTTAATTCAGGATTAGATAGCTACAAAACATGCCACATCGAAAAGATATAAGTTTTCCTATGACTTGATTTGTAGGGTCCACTATCACCCCACCAGTTTCCATCTGGCTTGACCAGATGGTCCAATGGGTAAAATTGTGATTCTTTCATAAGATTCTTAATTGTTAATTCACTGGTCCCCAAGACACCAAGTCTCACTACGCGTTTTCGCGCTACTAGCCTAGGTTCCGGGGAAGCTGAGGTAGCTAACATGTCTTTTTATTAGTGCAATTTTAATTTGCTTGGTATCTGTAGTTAAGGGTAAACAATTTACTTGATAGGATTATATGAAAAAATATTTACTTTGTATGCTTGTAAGCACAAGCATTTTAACCGCTTCTAACAATTCCAACTTTGTCTCTATGGTGATGACCTTGATACGGATTGCTCAATTAATTTAAAATTTTAAGTTAAATAACTATTTAGCTATAACTTTTTGTTATTGTCATTCTGTTTTGATCTTAATATAATTATAAAAGTAACGATTTAAAAAGTTCTAAAATTGTTCAAAGTCATCTTGTGCCTTAATTTGATGTTACGTTTTTTGCATGCCGTCGCTAATCAAATGCCTGAATATGCGTTTATGCTTACGGAAATTGATATTGGCAATAAAGATTGCAGCGTTGCTCTAGCAAAATCTAATCAGTTTGCTGACACTTTAGAACCGAAGTGTGTAGATGCTACTTTTGCATTAACTGATGGATCTAGGGTAGCTTTGCTTACAGATGAGATGGATTTTTCTTGGAATCTTTTAAAGGGGCAAGTTCGTCAAGAACTTTTAAAATCAGACCATAACTGGAGTCATTTGTTAGTTATCCCTACTATTGGTCCTGAGTCACGTAAATTTTGGGGAATGCCTGAAAAAGCAGAAATTTTTTTTGAATATCAAGTGACGTTTGAAAAGGACATTTTAAGTATTTTTCCTATTGCGACAATGGTACATCTGTATGAAGACCAAACAATTCGTAAAACAATAGAGCCTAAGCCCATATTCTTTACATTCTCTATTATCCCAAGAATGATAGTTAGCATTATTTGAAACTCCTTGTATTATGGCATCTGTAGAACCTGCGGTTGAAGGCCGCAGGTTCTTAAACTTCTAGCGCCTTAGCATGCCTTAGCTGGTGTCTCTGCAACTTCTATTGCATGGCATAATCTGGCCCGTACACGCTTTGTTAACTCATCACGGCTTTTAAAAGCTCGCAATCTGTGTTCTGCACTATTTAAACCTGCATTATACAGTTCAATTTGTCTCTTTGCCTTTTTTAATTTAGAATTGCACTTGCATAATGCATTAATATCAAGAATAGCATTTAGCGGTTCTGTTAATCCTTTAAAATAATTATCATTCACAGAAGCATAAAAAGCCATCGCTTCGCTGATACAATTTCTTATAGAAATAAACTGCACTTGACTTGGATCCTTGCGTAACAGTCTGTCTAATCCAAATTTTAATTCATTTAGTAGCGTTTTTTGCCTGTAAGTGTGGTCAGATACTACTTGTATTGCGTGATCTATTGCTATTTTTTTAGCTTTTGCCTTAGTGAATACTTGGGCATATGTGTCTTCACAGCAAACATTTATAGATGAAATTTGACCCAAATTTCCAAGCAAGAAATCTGGCGTTGAGCATACTTCTTTTAGTATAGTAAAATTGCAATGTAGTGAAGGTTTTGTTTTGTTTTCTTCTGGAGTCGGAGCCGGAGGTTTTATTTTACTTTCTTCTGGTGCTACAGGTTTTTCTGTAGGCTTGCGATTGCAGGAATTTGAATCTTGTATTCTATCATCTCTGTAATACACATTCACAGTCACACTTACAAGATCTTTAAAATTCTTAGAAAAGCTTCCCCTTTTATGCATGTCTGCTGATTCTTCTAAATTTTGCACATCAGAACAGCTTGCATTTAAAGCTATACTTGAGGGTATAGCTAGTGCTATCAATAATATTGCTTTCTTCATAAACAAATCCTTTCCAATTTAAAACTAATAATACTTAAAAAAATATAAATATTATCATTTATTAATATAAAACATCTTAGTTAAGAAATGGTTAATTTCTATGTGGCTCGATCAACATTGAAGACACCTCAAGAATTGGCAATAAAATTATCGTGCTTGTGTGCCTTTTTGTTAATGACGTTTTAACTTGCTTGGGGTATAAATAAATGGATTAATCATTTAAAATAGGATGACATTTTGAAATTCTCTAAAATAATTTTATCTCTAATTGCATTGTTTAGTATTTTGAATGCAGCAGATAGCAGCAGTAATATTCATGATGATGTATTGTTACTTACTCAAATAGGTAGGAAAGAGCATACTTGCTGTATAGCGCCATTAATATCTCAAAAAGATGGGCTTTCAGTTGAACCAAGCGCAAAGTGGAGAGATGCAAGATTTGAATTAACCGATGGTGCTACGACACTTAATATTCCAGATAATATATTTTGTCCATGGAAGCTTGGTACGGGTGGCTCTATTAGATGTCGAAGTTCATCTAGCAAGTGGAATTGTCTAAGGGTGTTTCCAGATATAAGTGAAGAAATGCGTAAAATTCTTAACATGGCCGAAGGTGAATCTATATTTTTTGAACTTGGTGTTTCGTGTTTGGATGGCTAATTAACTATTAGCGATAGTGCGACAATGGTGCGAAAATCAGTTGCTGCAGGAGAAGCAGAAATTCGTAAAAAAATGGCTTTTAAATCTTTGGTGGTCTCTAATTTTATGCCACCAAAAGTAATTCTTCATGTATCTAAACCTATGTAGTTTGAGCAAAGCCCTACCTACACACTTTCTTCTAATCTTTAATTACCGGTGGTTCCATCACCGGTAAATCCAGTCTGAAATTTCTTTTCAATACTTTTTCTGTACGTAAATCCCGCATGGTCAAGTGAATGCTGGTTGGTATTTCTGCTAATACTTGTGCCAAATTATCCCGCACAGGGTACTGATTAACCAACAGGTGGTTTTCTTGCTCATGAGCCTGATTTTTAATTTGAATTGTTTCAATTAAATCCCTGGGGGTTAAGCTTTGAGTAGGTTATTCCTATTAATGCATCGGTTGAAGAAATCGTATTTTCACAAATCTCATTTGCATAGCCTTCATTTGCAATTGTTGGCTGGTCTTGCAAATCACCCTTGGCAACTACACATCCCAAAGTTATTTCAACAAAGCGCTGCAGTCCATCAGCTACCATATAGAGTTGGGTAATTTTTCCCGTAATGTTTGGCATTTGGTGGTGCAAGGTTTTTAAACTAATAGAATCATCGACTGTTAAATCACGCCCTAATTCCCACGGCAATTTACAAACAACACGCATGCACCTGGCAGATGCGTGTAACTGGCAATGTATAATTTTTGTGGCATAGGCAATGAACTCTTCACCTTGTTTGGTTTCAAAAAACATGGCCTGTTCGCTTACGGGCAAATGTACTGCAATTGGTATTTGCCGCACCTTATGGTTGGTAAAAAGGTGTTGCTCATGGTTCAAAGCTGCTTGCAGCACCAAAAGCTCTTCCCGGGTCTGTTGATATTGCCAGCTGATTTTTAAATCAGTTTTAAAATAGTAAATCTTACAGCGTTGCATTTTTTCACCATCACCATCTTTTTGACAAAATGGTCTAGTGTGCTGTGCTAGTGCTCCGCCTATAGTTTCAGCTGCAATTTCACTAATGCTTGATCGTTCAACGCGGTATCCACTTTGGCGTTTGCCAATACCTAGTCGTTGTTCTGCCTTTGGCCAGTAATGAGTAATTGCTTTTGGGGTAAGTGTTGCAATTACTCCATTCGCAAATCCTCTAGCAATATAGGGTGTAGCATTAAAACTGCCTTCCAATTTTTGTGTCCACACTACTTTCAGTTGCAAAATGGCCTTACCTAACGGCATATTAATTTGCTGAGTGTTTAGCGATTTTTCCAAATAATTTCCACCAATATCAATGGTTTTCGATCCTTTAAAATAATTGCTTAATCCCAGCTTTCCTGATGTACGCTGCCAGTAAAACAATTCATTACAAGCTTCCAAATGGTCACACGCTTTGGGTTGTTTGTTTTGAAAAAAACGCTTGTCATATTCAAGTACACCGCTTTTTAAAAGAGTTCCCAAATCTGCTTCAAAATTTGGAGAAATGCAAAGTACATCAATTGTGGTTAAATTATTGCTATGGGAAAATTGACCACTCAACATGCCTTGAAATAGCAAGGTGTCATCTTCATAAATTACCAAAAATGCTGCTTGTGGCTGGTTATATCTTGCAACCATTAAGCTTGCCTTTGCTATATGACCCTCTTTATGGTTGATAGATAATTTTATTACTTCCCAAGGGCATGGCAGTTTGGTGTCAAAATTATCCCATTTCTTTAAAAAGTAAAGTTTAAACATAAATAAAATCCTAAATTTTACATTTAATAAGTGTTAAAAAAGGTGGTGATTTTTTTTTAAAACGGCTACATTGCATCTAGTTTTGTAATTTTATAAAAAAATGACCTCAGCAACTCTTTCCAGTACGACAGCGCAAATTCCTTTTTTGGGTTGGTTTGTGCGCAAGGGCTACTTACAAGGCGCCTTTTGGGCCATCATGATTTGTGTCACAAGCTCTACAAACGATGTTTTAATGTGCTCACTTGGCGAGCGTCTGCACTTTGTTCAAATTATCTTTTTCCGTTTTCTCTTTAGTATGCTAACTGTGTTGCCGCTTATGTTGCGCCATCAAGATAATCTTTTTAAAACAGATCAGCCTAAAACACATGCTTTGCGTGCTATTGTTGGTGCCATTGCTTTGGGCCTTTGTTGCCTTTCAGTAAACATTATGCCACTGTCTGAAAACACTGCGATCATGTTTTTTGAGCCGATATTCTTTTTGATAATGGCGCATTTCTTGCTAAAAGAAACAGTTGATAGGTCACGCTGGATGGCAACTATACTTGGCTTTGTTGGCTTAATGGTTATTTTAGAGCCGGGTACTGCAAGTTTTCGTGTTGAAGCGTTTGTGCCTATGGGGGCAGCCGCATTGTTTGCTTACCTTTGTATTATGGCAAAACGCATGATCTCAACCGAACATACGCTTACTTTACTGTTTTACTTTGGCCTTGGTACTACGATATTTGCTGGTATATTCTTACCTTTCTTTTGGCAAACTCCAACTTTGCGTGAATTGTTCTTTCTTGCACTGCTTGGCGTTGGTGCTAATTTAATTCAAGTGTGTTTATTCCGTGCTTATTCTGCGACTGATGCTTCAGCCTTAGCGCCATTCCGTTATACAGAGTTTATCGTTGCTGCAACTTTTGGTTTCATTTTCTTCGGTCAAGTTCCTGAATTAACTATCATAATAGGAGCCGCTGTCATTGGTGCTAGTGCATTCTATATTTCCTATATGGAAACTAAAAAAGAGGCTGCGAAAGCTTAATAAAAATGGCGCTCTTAAAGCGCCATTGAACTGTTTTCTTTAAAAAGATTACATTTTTTATATTCCCGCATTCGCGGTAATGAGACTGAAAGTGGCTGTAGCACTACCGTTTTCTTGTCATCCTCGCGAAGGCGGGGATCCATTTTCATACTTACTTTTATGTAGATGTGGCTATATAATCACTTCAATGTTATCTTTAAAACAGCTGACCTTCCCTGTTCTTTACTTCTGCCCATCCAGAAATCCCATCCTTGGTGGCCTTTGCGGCCTTCTTCTTTAAGTTGTTCAATAGAAGCTGTAGCAACAGCGTCACCCAAATCACCAATAGGTGTAACAATGGTTTGTTCATATAAGTGTTGATAAACTGCCTCTAGTGTTATTGGTCCATCTGCGAATACTTTTCCATACCCTACATACAAAGCTTGTCCATTGGCACTTTTGCCAACACAAAATACATTTTCATTAGGTATCACTCCAAAAGGATGAAGTATTTGGTATAGATCAATGTTACGTATCCCTCCTGAAGATCCTGGTTCCATTGGAATTCCTGCTCCATCTCTCTCATATCCAGGAACAACTTCTACATCTAAATTTTTTGAAAGTTCTGGAAGCATACATCCTCCTTTATATTTTTTGCCATAAAGGTCAAAGGCAATTCTGGTTTGTACTAAATGAAGAATAAAAATGCAATCAACAATACCTCCTTTTTCAAATAAGTCAATAATTGCCATTTCAGGGTTAGTGCATTTTGCGATTGTAAAATATTCAACATTATAACCACTCTTCATTCGGTGCGTTCTTTTTTCCCACAAATTAGAATTTACATTTTGTCGTTCTCTAGCATCATTCATGCAGCAAAATTTGCCAGAATTGTTAATCAAATCGTAGTAATGCGCAGCTTGCTCGCTTACAAATTGGTCCATTTCTGCTTGCGAATTTTTTGCTTTACTAACTCGTTTTTTTAACTGTGATTTAGTCTGTAGCTTTGCGAGATTAGCAACATCAAATTTACTTGCTTTTCTATCAGAAGGATCTCCAGCTTTCCTATCTGCTAAATCTAATACTTCTCCTACTTCTGCTCCAATCAATTGTGTAAAATTCAGCAGAAATGCAGTTATAGAATTAAAAATAATACTTCTCATGAAAAACTTTATAGATTAAATAATAGATATTATATATAACTTTTGTGCTTGTCTGACAAGCTTTTTGTTAGTGAAATTACTTTATTTGATGGTTTTACCTAAATCTCTTCACATTCCATCTGCCAACCAACTTTTATGCCCCATTCATTAGTTTTTAATGTGTATTGAACTATGCGCATACTTAATAGGGGGCGGTAGCATATATATCCACCTGGGTTAGGGGTTGCCAAAGTTATTTTCTTGCCGTCTATTTTTAGTATTTTAATTTCAACTTGATCATTGCTATAAGCGTACAAAGAACCTTCCACAGGTAATTTGTCTAATTCCAGCTCGGGTTGATTTGCTTCAAATTTTTGCCAAAGTCTTTGAATACAACCTAGTTCAATTTCTCTACCTCGGTATAATCCATCTGTAGCAATTGCTGCTTTGTCGTTGCATTTAATGGTGCTTTTATATTTTGCGTGTGCGTCCGACCCTAAATAAACCAGATCGCCATTAACGTTACGGTGAAAATCCCCGTGTTCTATTGGGGTTAATTCTTGTTCACACCCGCGTGCTGAAAAAGGGGGAAATCCCCCAATATTTATTGTTAATTCAGACTCCATAATTACACCTACGCATTTTGTGCCCATCTGGGTAATTCAAGTAGTAAAGTACTTTCAAATCGATCAATTGTGTTAATGAGTGTGTTAATAATTTGCTCTTCGCTTGCA
Source organism: Candidatus Finniella inopinata (assembly GCA_945860985.1). GTDB lineage: Bacteria > Pseudomonadota > Alphaproteobacteria > Paracaedibacterales > CAITNM01 > CAITNM01. The sequence continues at coordinate 4,738 of CAMASM010000047.1, read as the reverse complement.
TGCATTCTAACCCCTCACAATTGCTTCAAAATACTGCTTAACGTTTCTAGTCTTGTTAATAGACGTTGGAATATCCACAATACAGTTTTCCATTCGCAAGGTTACCAAATTACCATTTTCCGTACGGATAGTTTTGCCATCAATAAGTCCACGCATTATTTCAGCAATGGTGATGGATTCTTTTCCGCTGGGTTTATCACTTAAGGTTTGCGCCTTTAGTTTAAGTCTTGCCTTAGGGCTATTTTTGCCTAAAGCCATAGATGTCCATACTTCTTCAAGCTCTAAAATAATCATTGGGAAAATTGAGGTTTTGCTAGGGTAACTAATATGAATTTGTTCAGATACCCCCTCAGATACAATATCCCTTTCTGTTTTTAGCAACTCTCTTATGGCGCTTAACACTCCAAAATCAGCCATGATTCTTCTCCACATTTTTTGTAATAGCCAGCCCTGAAATGTAACCCATGCATTGTGTTTCTATCCAAGGTGTATAAATATCTAAAAGTTTATGATTCCAGCGTAGCCGGGTTATGTATGCGTGTCTAGTATTGTAGATATCGTTTTTTCGCATAACTACTGCATAGCGATTTTGATAAGTCTCAGCCTGGCTTTTAGTCTCTTTTGTTGTGTAAGATTGAGGGGTAATTTTGGCCCAAAGCCATCCAGTTGGTTGATAATTTATTGTAAATTCTCCGTCATACTTTTCTTCATGAATAGCTTGAAAGACTTGTACACACTCATTTAAGTCTGTAATTTTCATGCCAACCTCCTAATTTGATAAGGACGCAAAATTGCTTCAATAGTTGCTGGAATACAACATCCAAGTCCCTCGCGTTCGTCAAACCAAAGGGCTACCAACACTTTTATTGCATGGTGAAATGCCTCAGGTACAAATTGCGGGTGGGGACCAAACCCTGCATTGTATATAATTTCAATAGGTACCCCCATGCTCAACATGCATATGTATTCCACACCGTGACGAAATTCCATCGTGTATTTTTTGGTTTTTTCTTTTTTGATGTTAGAAAACGCATGGCTCACACTTTCAATTCCTAACAAACTAGGAAATGGAAGTGCATGGCGAACTTCACTGCCTGCTTTTAAGCTTGTGGTTATGAACTTCCATTCAGTTGTCAAAAGCGATCTACCCGTGAACTGCTCTACCCAATCATAGGCAGCTAATTGTAAATCTTTAATTAACGCATCTTCTTTTTTTGTACTAATACGCATATGCGCTTTTAATGCAGTTAAGCTGACCAATTGCATTGGTGATAAATTTACCCTTTGAACTTGCATAGATTACTCTCCAGCTGTAATTAATTTAATTGCCTCAAAGTCAGTAATATCTCCGCCTAAACGTTGAGTTACATAAAATTCAACTAATGGTTTGGCTGAATATGGATCACGCAAAATTGTAAATTCACCTCTGTCCACAATATGGTACCCCTGCTTAAAGTTACCAAAAGCAATTGGTGTTGTTACGGTATCTGCCTTTAAAGATGGCATCGCATCACTAATAATAATTGGGTACCCCAAAAGCGAATTGCTACCATCATCATGCATGCTAGGTTGCCATAGGTAACGTCCTGTCGCATTTTCTTTCAAACGTCTAATTTCTGCAAAGGCAGAGCGCGACATAACCCAAGCAGCACCTGCCAAATACGGTGTCTTTAAGCTTGCCACCGTATCAAACAAAATATCGGCTGATGCTATTGAACCGTTTTGGCCACTGCGTATTTCCGCCAATTTCCCCCACTGCCAATTTTCTTGGGGAATTCTTCCATATGACATAAACCCCATAGGCATATTTTCGCCATTGCCATTGATAAATGCTTCTTCCTCTAGTAATTCAAAGCGCTGCTTAATTGTGTTCATTAACCAGCTCTCTAAATTAATTACCGCATCATCAATTAATCTTTGGCTAATCTGAGAGCGTGCATACATTTCATGGGCGGTAATGTTAATTTTGATAATTTCGGCATTTTTGGTTTCTGTTCCAAGGGTCGTTTCATTCGCCCATCCAGCATCGGCATTGCTCATTTGTTTAACAATTTCCAAATGATCCGAATTGATTGTTGTAACGCTTGCTATTTCTCGAAACAAAGTCGGTGCATTTGGCTTTGTAAAAATTTCTGAAATTTCAGGGCGCCTTAATATCAGGCTTCCAGTACCATCATGAGACGATAATGATTTCTCTCCGTACTTAATAAAGTTATGGGCTTTACTTACTATTTTGTGGTCTTTAGTTTCAAGGGTAGGGCGATCCATAATTGGCCTTTCTAATGATTTTTGTTGCATAGTTTTTGCTCCTAATTTTTCTACTGCTTGTTCCAAGCTGTTAATTGATTGTTCTAATGAATTGGTCATATTTTCTCCTTTAAATTAAAAAATCCAGCTCAAGGCTGGGCTTGGGTTGTTATACCCAAAATATTTCAAGAGTTGGGCAGGCGATCGAGTATCTGTGGCCCGGAATGTACCTTTTTGTACATGAGGACCAAAGATTGCGATGATCAACGAACCCAAGGCTTGAAATGTGAAGGGTATAAAAAAAGCCCCCAAAAATTGGGGGGCTTTTACTGTTATTCTCTATCAAGTATCTGGTGGTGTGTCTTTCTTAGCTACTGAATACCGCAACCGCAGTTGCTATTACTGGTTACGGGTTCTTTTTTCATTAGATTGCCTCTCCTTTGTTTGGCTAAATCTTTTTCGGTAACTTCAAATGTTAGTGAAGAACTGCCTGGTACGTATTTTGTGCCATGTAGTTCTTCCCATTGTTCTTGGTCAACGATTACATACGTACCTGGTCCTCTAACTCTAGAAATTGATCCTGAAAGATCTCGAGCATGCCGAGTTCTATGTCCAGGTGAAGAAATAGCTGAAGAATTTGATGATGAAGCAGATGTTGAAAACGCTCGCCTGTGCCCCATTGGGCTGTTAGGTATTGGGCTGTTAGGTAGCTGTAATTCATCGGATCCTTTAGATTGTGTTCCATACAAAAGTATGGCAATGCTTAGTAACATGATAATCTTTCTCATAATAACCTCAAAATGTTTAATTATACGTCCTCATAATCTCCTCAAAATGTTTAATTATGCGTTAAAATCTAGTATTTTATTGTTATGTTAACAAGTTGCTTGCTAATAAGTTATATTCTACAAAGTGGTGTGGCAGTCCTCACTACCCGTCACTTTTGATTCATTCGCAAAACTTAGAGTCACAGCCACCCTCACGTCATAACGAGACCGCAAAGCGGTCGTGGTTATCCAGTGATTATATTCAATATTGATTTAATTGCACTGGATCAACTATGTTGTTCAATGTAATTATTTAAAAAAAAGCCCCCAGAAATGGGGGCTTTTATTCTTGATGCGGACTACAAGCTAGTCAGCGTCATTACCAAAATCACGTGCTGCAAACTTTGCTTCTCTTCCTCTCACTCTATCATGCCTTGGGAGTTTTGTAAGTTTTTTAGCTTTTCTTTTCTCTTTTCCTACCGTTGCATTGTAATATCTATATGCTCTTCTTTTTGATGTTGCTACTGTTGGACAAGTTTTTTTCGGCTGAACAACTAGTAAATGTGTTACTGCTGCCCCACCAAAATTAAAAGGTCTAATTAGTGTATCCCATTTAATGTCAAGTAGTGGCGGTATCAATGGCTTTAGTTCAAAAGTTGGCGCTACTGACGATGTCACATATTTAGATATATTGAAAATATCTAATGTAATTTCTTGTGTTAGTAATGCGCCAATATCAAAAGTTGCTGTGAATACATCGTTTTTAAATATATTTTTGTAAAAATCAGATTTTTTAGAACCTATATCAAAATCTTGATCGAATGAGGGTAGCGAATCTGTTAGAATTAGAGCTGTCGCTGCTGGAGCAAGACTTCTAGGATTATCCAATTGCACAACAACTGCTGCATCACACGCTACAAGTTCCGCACTTAGAGCAAGCGCAGCACCTAAGCCTATAATAATATTTCTCATAATATCCTCATAATGTTTGCTTATAGTCTATAAATCTAGTATTTTATTGTTATAATTGCAATATGCTCCTTCAATTTGCTGTTACATTTATTGAACGAGTTGCTGTATTTTTGATAATTTTTTGTAAGCGGATTGTGACATAACCCTACCATCAACAAACACTAAACGCATAGCTAAAGCCAGGTCGTATGGCATGTACTTGGTACGCATTGTCATCATAGGAAAAGTAGCTATAAATTCTCGTTTAGCGTTAGCTGGAGTTTCAAAATAACCTGCAAGCAATAACAAATCATAATAAGTTTGAGCTTTCGTTCCTTCTTCCCCTAAAACTACGTCTACAGCCTCCATATATGCCATCCACTGGTCCGATGGCTTACTTTCAAAAAATCTTTTAAGATAGTTATCATATTCAGATGTTCGCCCAGTGATAGGCAATCTAGATATCAGGGCCTCGGCGCTGAGTTCAGCTTCAGGCCTTGCTAGAGTATCAGTTTTATCTAAATCTGCTCCAAATAATGGCGCACCACTAATGAAAAATACTGTACTTAAACTTAAAATAGTTTTTTTCACTAAAGAACTTTAATTTAACTTACTTTTTATAGTGTAGCCACATTCAAGTTCGAAGTGCAACACGGTGTAAATTTTCATTAAAGGCCTCAAGAGGAGTTAACCATCCCAAAGATTTTCTGGGTGTTGTATTGTAATTTTCCATGACTTCATCAAATTCCTCTTGTTTCATATTTTTCACATCT
>CAMASM010000046.1 GCA_945860985.1 Candidatus Finniella inopinata | reverse complement strand
GATGTGAAAAATATGAAACAAGAGGAATTTGATGAAGTCATGGAAAATTACAATACAACACCCAGAAAATCTTTGGGATGGTTAACTCCTCTTGAGGCCTTTAATGAAAATTTACACCGTGTTGCACTTCGAACTTGAATGTGGCCCATACGTTTTATTATTTATTATTTTAACAATAGTATGATTTCTTTATAATATAGATATATAGACTAACAGGTAGAATTATCATCATCTGACGGCTCATCAGGATCCTTGCCACCAAGCCCAATTATTTTTGCTTTAATAAGACTTTTTGTTTCAGTTTGCCCCCAAAAGAATTGGTCAGCAATACTGTATGTTTTTTTTATGTCGCACAATTCACAACAAGGGTGTTCTAACAAAACTTTAAGACTTCCTGTTGACTCATCCCACATTGCTGAATTTAAAGCAGCAGCAATTCCCTTACTTGTTATTTTAGCTGTATTCTTTGGATTACCAAGTAACTCTTTAAGCCCACTTACATTATCCGAAAATGTTAATTCAAATAATTGGCTATTTACGGCTCTAATTTCTTCTTGATCACCTAAAGCATCTGATGATTGAGTACAACTTGCAAAAGCAAAATTTGATTGCAAAAAGAAAACTAAAGCTACAGAAAAATTAAGAATATTCATAAACTGCACCAATAAAAGATCCCTAGATAAAAGTTAACAAATTATGCTTAATAAAATGCTAATACCAGCTGCTCTAAGGTAGCATTGATTTAATTAATACATTTTTGCAAGAATTAAAAAAGCCCTGAAATCAGGGCTTGGTAAAAATATTTTTAAGTTAGAAACTTAATCGGTAGGAGCTTCTTCTGATTTCTTAGCTTTTAAAGAAGCTTCTTCTTCTGATTGCGCTACGATAACGCTAACAGCAGCCTGCACTTCAGGATGTAGGGAAACATGTACTGTGTGCACTCCAAGAGTTTTAATTGGAGAAGCAATAACAATCTGCGATTTATCAACTGTAATACCACCACTAGTCAAACCTTCAGAAATATCGCGGCTCCTTACAGATCCGTATAATTGGCCAACTTCGCTAGCTTGACGAATTAAAATTACTTGAGCGCCGTCCATTGATTTTGCAACAAATTCAGCCTCTTGACGGAGCTTCAAATTAGTAGCCTCTAGTTGAGCACGATGGTGGTCAAATTGTGCTAAATTTTCTTTGGTAGCACGTTGTGCTTTTTTTAGCGGCAACAAAAAATTACGCGCATAACCTGAAGCAACAGAAACAATCTGCCCCATTTGCCCCAATTTTTCGACGCGCTCCATTAAAATTACCTGCATTTTACGCTTTAACATTGACCTGCTCCTAATTCAATCTAGATAAATATTTTTGCTTAAGACCATACCATGGCTCTACAAGCCCTAACAATACTACAAAAATTATAGGCCAGACAAGCATAAATGTAATAACTAAGGAAATTCTCACTGCAATTGGTGGATACTTATTAGCCTTAGCTATTATTTGCGCTGTTTCCAAACCATCTATAAACAATGGAAAAGCACTAACTCCAAGAAGAACACGGGAAAAAACTGCTAAAAACAATGAATCTATTAATAAGCTGTTTAAAAGCACAAGCCACATGGACCCTACTAAAGCAATATCCCAAATAGGTTTGAGGTTTATGTTTTGCTTAATTGCCGGCTTATGTTTAGCCATATTAGTTTTTAATGCAATGCCATAGGCAATTTGAAAGTTCACCCAAACCATCAATAACCACAGAAATACTACACCACCGGGTAAAATTTCCATTACACTATTTGGTGCTTGAACCTGCATTAATTTTGTAGCCTCTTCAAAACTTTTCTTCAAACCTTCTAACCAAGCAACATCAAAAAATTTTAGAATACAAAAGCCAACAACTATCAAATACAAAAAATGACTTGTAAAAAGGTGTAGAATATCAGCCAATGAATTTGCATAAACTCCTTTTACCTTAATCAAGTGCCACCTCAAAATGACAAGAACTGGAACAAATAATATTAGCATGGCTATAGTTTGTGACACACCCAGCATAATAAGCGTCCATGCTAATGGAATAGCCATAGCAAAACCGCACGCCCTAATGCCTAGACAAATACCAACATAAAAAATAGGCGCTAGCGAGAAAAACTTAGCTATAACACCTGGTATAGGCCACATGAATATTAAAAAAGAAAAGGCAGCACATAAAGAGCCGCCTTGCATAATTAACCTAAGATCGTTCTTAGCCATTAACGTATGGCATTAAAGCCAAGAAACGTGCTCTGCGAATCGCAACTGCTAATTCACGTTGCTTCTTAATTGAAACAGCTGTAATCCGGCTTGGCATCATTTTGCCGCGCTCAGAAACAAACTTAGCAAGTACGCGCGTATCTTTGTAATCAATTTTCATGGCGTTTGTGCCTGTAAAAGGGCAACTTTTACGACGACGGAAGAATTGCTTACGTACACTTGGTTTTAGGTTTTCATCTTCATTATAATCTGACATGGTATCCTCGTTTTCTTAAACTACTGGTTCTGCGGTAACTTCAGTGTCAACCACATCTGCTACGACTACTTCACGTACAACCTCTTCACGAACATCATCCCTGAAACCGCGATTTTGCATTAGAGCTGAAGGCGCATTATCAAGCTGCTCAAGACGCACACTTAGGTAACGCAAAACGTCTTCGTTAATTTTCATTTGACGTTCAACTTCTTGAACACCCTCTGACTTAACCGCAATATTCATAAGAACGTAATGACCTTTACGATTTTTTTTAATTTTGTAAGCAAGATTGCGAAGACCGCAAAACTCAGTTTTAATAACTTCACCACCATATTCTTTAATGACTGAAGTGTATTGTTTTGCCAAAGACTCTACTTGGTTAGCAGTAATATCTTGGCGTGCAATGAAAATTGTTTCATAGAAACGCTGCATATTAATTTTCTCCTTATGGATGGATACTTTAAACAAGCACCAGCTGCCTAACAATTAGGAAGCAAGGGATTTTACTTGTAATGTTTGATTTATAGTTGCTAATAGTTTGAAATGCAAGGGAAAATTACAAATTGTAGAGTGCATAACTAATTAGAAGATGAATAAATTACTCATCTTCTTGAGTTGATCTCTAACTCGTACAGTTTTGCTTCTTTTAAAAAAGCATAAAAGCCAATACTCATGCTATGAATGAATCCACTTTTTCCGTTTAAAAATAACCTCTTTAAAAAATAGGCACGAAAAAATGCCCAGAAAAAGCTTAAAATTAACTTAGCTAAGGAAGATGATTTTGACTTATCAAATTTATCTCTCGCAGCAAGACTTGAATATACGTTATTTTTAGAAATCATTGTTTCAACCGAGGTTAAACCATAATGGTAAATAACCCCTTTTACTAGCTTAAGTCTGCCCGCTATTGTGATCGATTCATGCACAGAAACTCCAAGATTGTACCTCCCACACTTGCGCTTAAATACACGAATTTTATCAGCACTCTTTGAAAATCGATGCGCAGATTTTCCTAAAAATACTTCCACTAAAGAACACAATAACGCGTCACAATCATCAAGACTTATAGCTTTTGCAATATCTCTTTTAAGGTCATCAGACAAAACCTCATCTGCATCTAAATTAACCACCCAATCAAAAGTACATTTTTGCAAAGCATAATCTTTTTGTGCCGCATACCCCAACCAAGACTGGTGATAAATTTTTACGTTTGAATAACTCTTGGCAATATCTAAAGTTTGATCAGTGCTGCCACTATCAACCAAAATTACTTCTGCAAAATCTTGTACTGAATCAAGCAACCTCTGAATGTGTAAAGCTTCATTATAGCAAATCACGTAAACACTGGCATTAATTGTCATAATTTAAAGCGTCCTCGAGTAATGAGTAGGTAAAACTGTGTACTATCAATTACGCCACTAACACTAAGCCTTGGTAAGGCAAATGGATTAGAATCCTTAAATGCTACAATTTGCTTTTTAGTGGTAACTGCTGTTAAAAAGCCTGCATTTTCTACCATTTTTAAGTGTCGATATTCATAACGTCCATAAGGGTACGCGAATGATAAACATGGAACCCCCGTAATACTTTCCACTGCTTGCTTTGATTTAATAATTTCTTCATCAGCAATTTCATTATCCACCTTAGTTAAATTAACGTGATTTATAGTATGCGCGCCAAACTCTATTAATCCACTATCATGCATTTCTTTAATTTGATCATTGTTCAAAGTCGGAATGCCTTTAATATTAGAGGTCAAATAAATAGTTGCTGGCACATTATATTTTTTTAAAATAGGGAAAAGGTGGGTATAATTACTAGCAAAGCCATCATCAAAAGTTAGCACAACATGTTTTTTTGATGGAGTAAAACTGGGAAGTTGAGAGATTTTTAAAAAAGTATAGTGTTTAGAAATTAAATACTTAATCTGTTTTTTTAAAATTTCTGGCTTTATGTTCATGCCGCTAGCAGGCTCATCTGGAGACGTATTGTGATACATTAAAATCCTTGGCCACAAAGGATTCTTACGAGGCCTCCAAAGATTATAGTGGCAAAGCAATACGACAATAACGACAGCACAAAAAATACCGATATAAATCATAAAACTACCATTTAGATGGAGCATCGCTATCCACAAATTAGCAGATTGATCTATTTTAAGAAATAGTTATTTACAGGAAATTTGTTAAATAACTATTCAATTGAGTGCATACATAAAATTTTATGTATGCACTCAGTAATTAACCCAGTTAAATTAATTTTCTAACAGTGACTACCCTTAGAATCTGTTTAGGTGCATGCATTTACTGTAAGGTTATTACCTTTAACACTCTTAAAAACATTGTAAATGTCTATAGGGATTGCTATATATGTGCTAAGAGTTTGTTGATTGCAACGAGGTATAGTTGACCCAAGATGTGCAGAAATTTTCTGGGGTAAGGCAGCATTCTCGCCGTAAGGCGTTGCTTGAAGCACGTACAAAAATTTTGTTTGATGGTCCTGATCCCGGCACCATGGTTTTGTATTTTAAAGATAGCTTAGACCAGAAAGAAGATCTTCAAGCCGCAAGCTCTAATGGAGCTTTGAATAATCGTTTTTCAGAATTACTTATGGGGCGTTTAGGACAAATAGGTGTTGAAACACACTTAATTAAACGTATTAATATGCGTGAGCAGTTAGTGCGCGTGGTTGATCCAATGCCGTTTCGTTTCCGTGTGCATAATGTTCTCGTTGGTGAGCTGGCTGAGCTGCTTGAAATAGAGCAAGGAATGCTATTTAGTGAGCCAATTATTGAACTACACGTGAAAAATTCAAAAGGAGTGAAGATCCTAGTTGCACCACAGCATGTATTTGCATTGGGATGGGCGCAGGATGAAGAACTTGAAGTCATTTTTGCTGTAATTCGTCGTATAAATGACTTTTTGCTTGGACAATTTTCTGCTCTCAATTTACGTTTAGCTAATTACAATTTGGAATTTGGCCGAATTTTTGCGAGCGATGTTTTTGAACCAACTAAACTAGTTCTAATTGATGCCTTTAGTCTTGATACTTCATCAATTCTTGATATTGAGTCTGGAAAAAGTTTAGATTCAAGTAATTGCAATGGAATCAATTGGGACGGCTGTAAGGAAGTCGCTAGACGTTTTGGTTTACTAGAATACCTAGGGGTTGAGGCAATTGCCCAGGAAGTAGCATAAATGCCAATTTTAAAAAATGATCTAGAGCAACTTTTAAAAACAGCGTTTCCTATTGGCAAAGTGATTGTTACTGATCTGGCTGGAGATAATGATCATTATCAAGTAGAAGTGACCTGTCAAAGTTTTCAAGGCCTTGGTCGTGTGCAGCAACACCAAAAAATTTATGCTGCCTTAAAGGGTTATGATATCCACGCATTAGCAATTAAAACTCAGAGCCAATAACAAACATCGGAGAACTATTATGACTGATACGCACAAGCAAATAGAAGAAATTATTAAAAACAATGAGGTAGTTTTATTCTTAAAAGGTACTGCAGATACACCAATGTGTGGTTTTTCATCAACTGTTGTGCAAATCCTAAATCAACTAAAAATTCCGTTTAAAGATGTTAACATAATGATTGATCCATTTCTGCGCCAAGCCATTAAAGACTACACTAACTGGCCAACAATCCCTCAGCTATACATTAAAGGTGAGTTTGTTGGCGGATGTGATATTGTGCGTGAAATGTACCAAAATGGTGAACTACAAGCGCTTTTAAAACAGAAGCAGTTACTTAGTGCATAATGAAAAAAACTGTTGGGCGTGTCTCTCTAAAGTCTAGGAAAAAGCGTACGCAATCATCGCGTGATTGGCTGTTGCGTCAGCTGAATGATCCTTTTGTACAAAAGGCTAAACTGGAAGGTTACCGTTCTCGGGCCGCTTTTAAGCTTTTAGAAATTGATGAAAAATACAAAATTTTAAAACCTGGATACAGAGTAATTGATCTTGGTGCTGCTCCCGGTGGGTGGACTCAAATTATTGCTAAAAAGGTATTGCCTAAAGGTGTGGTCGTAGCTCTTGATTTACAAGATATCGTGCCATTTTCTGAAACAGTTACGATCATCAAAGGGGATTTTGAGGAAGACATTGTTCAACACCAATTAGCTGAATATATGGCAGAGGCTGATGTTATTGTATCTGATATGGCAGCAGCAGCATGCGGTATACCAGCGGTTGACCATTTGCGAATAGGTAATTTGCTTGAGGCTGCAATTAACTTTTCTACAAAACACCTTACAAAAGGTGGGTCTTTTGTCGCCAAGGTGTTAATGGGCGGTACAGAAGCAGAACTTTTGAAATTGTTAAAATTACATTTTAGTCAGGTATTTCATTTTAAACCTAACTCTAGCCGTAAGGATTCTGCTGAAATGTATGTTGTTGCCAAGGGGTTTAAGGGTAAAAATACTGGTTGAGCGGTTAAAAATTACAGCTAAATCTGATTACCTCTAATGAAGGCGTTAGCTATTTTTTTTATTAAAATCAGCGAATTTTTGCTCGAGCATAGCTTTAAGTTCACTATGCTTACATTTAAGAGAATTTGCTGAAATAGGCACTACGGTTCCGTACATATTATAATTAATTTCCATAGTCTTTCTTTTAAAGGCACTTTTTTGTTTATTAATGTATTCTTGTGGATTTTTTACAATTAAATTTATAAATTTCTGGTGTGCAACTTTTATTTCTTCAATTTTAATAACATCTTCCCACGGAATAAAACCAATACTTGTTGCGCTTGAGTTGTCTGTAACACCTACTTCTGTAATTATTAGTCCTGGTGAATTATCACGCAATTTTTTTAAATTAAAAAATGCAGCACTTCCAAATAATAAAATAGACACCAATCCAAGACACACAAAAAATAGTTTTGTGTTGGTGGTTGTAAATTTTAATAGGCCAAAAAAAGATATACGAAGGCTTTCTGGTGGTTCTGTGGTAATAAGCCAAATGCCAATTCCTACAAATGTGACAGCAGCTAAAAATAATAAAACTAATTTGGTTTTGCTAAGTTGAATTTCTATTATGTTTGAATTTTCCATGGCACTATTTAACTTCTTACATATTAAGTTCTTTACAGGCTACCTTCGCACACTAAAATTGTCTAGGTTTCTGTAGAGCTTAAGGAAAGACCAGCAGTATAGAGAATCGTGTATTTTTCTTGTTCTATCTAAATATGTGAAAAATACTTAACCATATATGCTTGCATATGTGAAAAAAGTTGTTACACTTTAACTGTAGACGAGAAAATTAACCTAGTTTTAACGTTTACAGATTGGCTAAGATAGGTTACTAAAGTTTTTCATAAATATCTCCGAATATAGCAAAGTCCCCAGGTTTTACCTGGGGACTTTGTTTTTATGGACGGCGTTTGCATAAGTGAAATTTAATAAAGTGTCTATTTTTTTTGTAATTTTTGTTTACAATTATTATGTAAATCCTAATTTTTAATAATATGAAATATTTACTAATATCTGGTTCGTTAAGGACTGGCTCAATTAACACTAAACTTACTAATATGGCAGCAAAAGAGCTTGGTTTGCCTGGAAATTCTATTGCAAATCTTAACGAATTTTCCATTCCTTTGTGCAATGGCGATGTTGAGGAATCTGGAATCCCTGAGGGAGTTGTACGCCTTGCAGATCGTGTGACTAATGCTCAATCTATAATTATTGCAAGTCCTGAGTATAATTTTTCAATTTCTGGCGTTTTTAAAAATATGGTAGATTGGATTTCAAGAGTACGCCCTATGCCTCTTACTAAAAAACCAATTTTATTGATGTCAGCAAGCCCAGGTCAAATAGCTGGTATTCGTGGTGCATGGCAGACACGTATTCCACTTGAAGGTCTTGGTAACTATGTTTATCCGCAAATGTTTAATTTAGGTAATTCTTTCCAGGCATTTGATGGTGACAAATTTTTAAATGTGGATGATCAAAAACGTTTTCTAAGTATACTTAACGATTTTCAAGATTTCTCTACCAAGTTAAATTCCAATTAAGCATTATAAATCAAATGCAGTAGTTAAAATTTTTGCTTTTCATTCCAGATTTTAATGTCTTATTTCTCTCTTTAAGAAAACCACGGATCTTGTACCTGTGGGGTTTTTTCTATACATAACACTTTCTTAACGTTATATTTACAAATTTTGTACAATATATATAATATAAGGTGTGTATTGGTAATTAAAAAATGCGCAATCTTTTTTTATTGGTTTTTAGTTTTTTGCTTGTACAAAATGCAAGTAGTGCATCAGACGATTTTGAAATTTTTGAACATACCCCAGAAAAACCTCCGATTTCCTGTCAATTTAAAAGCAGCTCTTTAGACGAAGGAAAAAGAACCCATCAAAAATCCATTAGCTTTTCCGGAGGGAGTTACTTCTCAGTTACTTATTGCCTAGGAGTTTTGGATGTCTTACAGAAGTTCTTTGATTTAAGTAATGTCATTTATTTAGGGGATTCAAGTGGCAGTATAATAGCAACAGCTGCAGCTTTAAATATACCTGTGGATCACTCTATTAAAGAGTTTTTGCTTCCATCACTTCAAGAGAAGCAAAACATGCTGCACTGTGGCTTTTCGCAATGGAATCAAGTTTTAACTAAAAATTTATTTTCTACAATTATGAAATTTAATCCAGAGCTTGTTGGTAAGGCTCATAAAGTAGTTTCTGATAAACTGTATGTTTCGGTAACACGTGTAAAATTCCCTTTTTTACAAAATGAACTAGCTTCTACTTTTCATTCCGATGAAGATTTAGTAAATACCTTATTGGCCTCCTGTCATTTACCGTGGGTCATTAATGGAAATTTCTTTACTAAATGGCGTGGTAACACTTGCATAGATGGAGGGCTTACTAACCACAATCCGGTATTGGATGAAAATACAATGCGCATAAATCCTTTTTTGTGGCGTTCTCCTCTTTTTTGGATTAAGCACGGATGTTTTACTCTTCATACAGAGGAAGAGGCTTTTCAAGCCACACGGTGGGGATATGAAGATGCAAGTAAAAATCTGCAATATTTCTTAGACCATGGCTTCAATCTAAAGAGTTCTTCTATTCCTTTGCTGCTTAGTGCACCTTCTGCTTGTGTCGAATATGAACAATCTATGACTGTGCCTTATTTACTAAACAAAAAGATGTATACGCTTTGGTTTTACAGCAAAAATATATTTCTTTCTCAAGCTAATAGCTATTTTTCACTCTTCAAGGCTGCCTTATATAAGGAGCAATATTCAGACTATGCTCCTCTTTTTGCTAAAATTTTTACAGTTTACCTGTTCATAAAATACAGAAATTACATAAAAAAGAATCTATTAGGTTTGTTTTTTCAAAGATATTGATTGAGCAACGTACTGAAAATTTGACAAGATCTATTGGAAAACAGTACAATTAAAATTGAACCTAAAATGAAATAAAGATGATTCACTATTTTTTGAAATCATTAAAGTTTAAGAAAGCCAGCCTTCGAAAGGCTCGGCGCGAGCCATAGTATATTCCCCTCTCACTCTACTTAAAACTTTTGATTCCTCTTTTTAAATATTAGGTTTTTTATGTCTCAAAAAATTGGTTTTTGGTCTGTCTTTGCCATTGTAACTGGTAGTCAGATTGGTTCGTCTATTTTTATGTCACCCATCAGCCTTGCACCTTACGGCAAGTTTAGCATACTCGGTTGGCTTATTTCCGGCCTTGGTGCTATTGCGCTGTGCAGTGTTTTTGCAATGCTATGCGCCAAATTTCCAGAAACCGGAGGGCCCCATGTTTACGTTAAACAGGCATTTAATTCAGTTACCGCTTTTTTCACTGGTTGGACTTACTGGGTAATATCGTGGGTTAGCACAACTGCCGTAATTATTACCATAGCTGGATATCTATCGCCATTTATGCCTTATAGTAACAAGTTGCTTTATGTGTTCGTTGAAATATCAGTTTTACTAATAGTAACTTTAATTAACTTACGTGGCATTAGTTTTGCGGGAAATGCGGAATCTCTTTTAACTTTGTTAAAGTTTATACCGTTAATTATTTTACCTATTGTTGCCTTGTTTTATTTTGATGCTACTAACCTGGTAGTAAGTCCGCAGATAGCAGAATTACCAACATCGAAAATTTTAGGACAGGTTGCTCTGTTTACTTTGTGGGGATTTATAGGTTTAGAAACGGGTACCGCACCTGCAGGATCTGTGATTAATCCATCTAAAACAATTCCAAAAGCAATTATTTTAGGTACTAGCTGCGTGGCACTGTTATATCTTTTAAATTCAGTAAGTATTTTGGGGTTGATTCCAGCAGATCAGCTAGCAAATTCAAAAGCACCGTACGTAGATGCTTCACAAATTTTATTTAAGGGAAGCTGGTATTTGGTAATCTCTGCTATCGCTGCGGTTGTTTGTATTGGCACCTTAAATGCTTGGGTTTTAACTAGTGGGCAAATTATTTTCGGCTTGTCTAAAGATGGGTTGGTGCCTAAGTTTTTGGGAAAAACTAACACGGCTGGTGCACCATTTGTTGGCATTATCATTAGCAGTATAGGTATTGTGCCGCTATTACTTCTTACTGCAAGTGATAACTTTGCCGCGCGCATTAACAGTATTATTGATATTTCTGTAACTTCATTTTTATTCGTTTATTTAATCTGCAGTATTGGATTTTTAAAAATAATGATTAAAGATAAAAAATTTAATATATGGCTGTTTCTGGTGGGAATAATTGCGGCGGTATTTTGTAGCTGGGTGATTTATGAAACCAAACTACAAACCTTATTAGTTGCAAGTTTGTTTACGGTAAGTGGTGTGCCACTTTATTTCTTTTGGTTTTGTCGAACAAGAAAGGCCCATTATCAAGCTATCTCATAGATTGCTACAAAATCTAAATAATCTATTGATTTTCCTCCGGTCTGATCCGGAGGATCAAATGGGAAAAAATTGAATACGGACCATATGGACTAAGCATCTAAATTTTAATGAAGTATTAACCTTTCTCTTATCATAGTGAATTCATTCCCTTAGTAAAAAAGAATTCACCCACATGGAAGCACAGAAAAAATTTTTGAGGAAAAACCTTGGTTTATTTCTTTTGGTTTATTTCTCAATATCTGATTATTATGCATCTGATGCAAATACTCTAATCTCTATGGAGGAAATCTCGCAAGCGATTCAGAAACGATACGCTTCTACCAGCTCCACTGACTATACAAGGATTTTCGATACTCTCAAACAGGAGAACAGTCGATATGCTCGTCTTCCTAACAGCAAAGGTATTTCCTATTTCAGGATAGTGAGTGGTTTTTTGTATCATGCGATTGATGCAATGTTTAATAATTTAACGTATGACAGCGCTCCAAACATTCATTATTTGAGCGACACTACTACAACAACTAATGTTTTTAAAGCGATTTTCGAAAATACTGATAATCTCTCGCAGATTCTCTCTTCATTTTTAGATAACGGCGCCCAAATTCATGATGCTGCGCATAAGAGCGCTCTTGATAGAATTCGTGCCATGCCTGGAAAGATGATGAAAATTGAGAAAGAAATACAACAGATAAACAATTACCAGGAAGGAAACGGTACTTCTTATCAGATATACATATCTCGCCGTTTTAAATGGTTTGAGGCAGCCATTCCCTCGACCGCCAGAGAGCGCTTAAAAAAAGATCTCGTTCAACTCAAAGAAAAAATGGAAACCATCCATCAGCTCCAAGTCTCTCAACAACAGACCTTAAAAGAAGATGATAAGAAAGCAGATCCCAAGGTGATAGACATACAAATAAAGAAGTAATATAGCAAAATCATCAGGCTTATATGCAAAACAAAAATAAAACCTCGTTAAATTACATTAATTAAATATATTTAAATATTAATAGATAATTATTAACTTTATTTTAATAATTTTATTACACAATATAATTACTACATTTTCATTAACAGGTAGTTATCATGAAAATAATTCTCGCTATTTTGGTACTTGTAGTAACAGAAATAAACTCAGCCAGCGATACTACAATTGAAGCTGGCTTAGACGGCAAAAGAACAAACAGCTACAAGAGTCACGAAACAATCGATCTTGATATTGAAGCAGATCAAAAGCCCACCCAATTTAAAGCAAGCCGCACAATTAGAAATTCACTTATTGCCACAGGAACAACTCTAGGCGTTTCTGTTGTATGGTTTTACGGTAACCACTTATTGTATAATGTAGGCTATTATCTAGCAGAATTAAGTGCCCCGCCTGTTCTAAAATGAAGTGCAACACCATAAGATGTTAGTTGAAATACAAACAAAAAAATGGAGTTGCATTTGGAAAAATATCACCACTTATCTTATGAGGAAAGAGTGAAAATAGCGAAGCTTTGGCAATCGAAGTCCTCAATCA
>CAMASM010000045.1 GCA_945860985.1 Candidatus Finniella inopinata | reverse complement strand
GATTGAGGACTTCGATTGCCAAAGCTTCGCTATTTTCACTCTTTCCTCATAAGATAAGTGGTGATATTTTTCCAAATGCAACTCCATTTTTTTGTTTGTATTTCAACTAACATCTTATGGTGTTGCACTTCATTTTAGAACAGGCGATTCCACTATGTTCACTTGGTATACTTAATAGTAGTTCTGTTGTTGCTCGCGAAATTTCACTGGTAATACCTCTAATCACTTGTTGAACTAAATCTCTCGCCAAAGAGTAATTTTTCATTGTTCTGGATGCCTGAGCTAGTTTCTGTTTAGCTTTTGCCCCCATATCTTCTCTATAACTACTTATTTGAGTTGCTGGATGTTGAGATTGTAGGGAAGTTAAGTCTATATTCAGATCATCTGTGAAAATAAGTGGCGTCGCTGTGTTAACTCTGGATTCACTAAATGCTCTATCCATCTCTGCATCTTGCTGTGATTTTGTTAAATAATCAGAAGCAAATGTGCATTGAAAAATTAAACAATACAAAAAAAGTGTTTTCATAAAATATATAAAATAAGTTGACTAATTATAGGTAATGATTTGATAAGAATGTTTCAAGAGCAAAACAAAATTATGTTAAAAACTTATCCTTTTATAAAGGTCATTCCAACAGATGATGGAGAGCCATCAATGTTTATGGGTAAATGTTTTGACCAATCTAGTTCTTGTTTTGTTAACCGACTTCCTTTTCCTAAAGATATTTCTAAAGCTCTTTCAAATAGTTCTTCATTAAAGCGGTAGCAACCAAGCTGTATCCATAGATTTCCTAATGGAAGCTCTCTTAGCATTGCTTTTACAATCATCTGAATTTGTGCTTCTGGAAGATTTCTATCAGAAGGTTTAGATTTTTTTCGAAGCATAACCTCTAACAGAGCTTTAAAATTATTAATGTGAATTTCTTTGAAATCGTAACGTTTGCCTGGAGTAGCTGCACTCATTTTTTGTGGGTGTTGGTCACCATCTTCTTTAGCTTCATCAGACTCTTCGTTTGTAATCTGTGAAAGTTTTAAATTTGTTATTTGAGTTCCTACTTCTTTCCCTGAAGCCTTTTTTAAAAGGTGAACAGAAGGGATAATAAAAGGAAACGGAGCCATCTGTACTGCTGCTTCCAAAGTATCTACATCTCCTTTATTACTTAGTCCACTAAGGTAATGGTCTACTGTTAAAAAAAGCATGCTATCTTTTTTCATAGAATTTTCAAGATTTTGAAGTACTAATCTCCACTTGGCTTGTGGCACATAATGCATAAAATTAAGCCCTAAAACAAATTGGTAGCAATCTTGTTCTGGAAATGCCTGTGCTGCGTCATGCACAAAAGTTCTAACCTTAAAATACCTAGGGAATGCCATGTTTATTAAAGTGGCTAATGCGGTAAGCGGTTCTTCATGTTCTTGGGAGATATCATATAAATCAATATGTATTACGCATGTACCTGTTTTACATAGTTCTATCGTTTTTAAAATTAGATCAATTGTACTGAATGCTAAACCACAACCAACATCAGCAATTGTCACAAGCCTTTTATCAGTAAGAGCATCGACAATAGATTGCATTGGTGATTCATTCTTACTAGTAAATGAGCATCCGTAGGAAATATTTTCTTTTATATAATTGGAATGTTCTACACGTTCTGTTTCTTTTAGGTGGTGCGCAATAAGTACAATTCCTTTTTCTGCACTATCTATTGGAATATTCATTGCTTGAGGAGAGTGTGGTAGATATCTTAAATAGGTTCTTGTAAGTTCTTCTGGCGATGGTTCATTTCTTTCAGCAGCGCCAAAAACACCGCTTGAAAGAAATATTGATAAAGCTAAAGCTTGTAATTTTTTTCCTAAATAAAACACAACATACTAATTTTTGATTATACATTGATCTGTATAAGAAATTTTAAGATAGCTGTCAAGAATACAAGCAAAAAATGTTGATAAATTTTGTTGTTAGAAATTAAAAAACCCCTTAATATCCGCGATTGCCGAATTAAGGGGTGAAAGTTTTTTAGTGTTATTTATTTTCTTATTGGGTCTTCGCTTTCAATTATGCCATCTTCTGCAAATTGTGCTGGTACACCTGCTTCATAACGTCCTTCAGTTTCTAATGATTTGCGGATGCGTTCTTCTTCTTCGTCTAATTCTTTACCGTGTTTAACGTTAAAATATAGCAGCAGTGGAGAAGCCACAAAGATTGAAGAAATGGTACCAATAATCAAGCTAACCAAAATAGGTAATACGAAAATTGCAATAATTTTGCCGCCAAATAAGAACAAAGCAAGTACCGAGAGGAAGGTGGTCACCACGGTTAATATGGTTCTTGATAATGTCTCGTTAATGCTTTTATTTAATATCTCTACCAAAGTTATATTGCGGCAACGTTTTATGTTTTCACGAATTCTGTCTAGCACCACTATAGTGTCATTAATGGAATAACCTGCCGTCATTAAAATTGCGGTGATTGCAGTCTCGTTGAATTCAAGTGGAAATAGCGAATACATTCCCAAAATCAAAAAACAGTCGTGTCCTAGAGCAATAATTGCGCAAATTGCAAAGCGCCATTCAAAGCGGAACCCTACATAGATCATAATGCCAAGCAATGCGTATAGAACTGCCATTAGAGCATTGCTTATCATTTCTCCACCAACTTTAGGGCCAACGGTCTCAATTTTGCGGTATTCAACACCATCACCCAAAATTTGCTTAATATTACTTACAGCAGACTCTGGAATATTAGTTTGGCCTTCCATATTTTCAAACTTTATCATTAGGTCTTGGTTTGAACCAAATTGTTGGATTGCTACTTCCCCCAGGTTTAAGGGTTCAAATTTTTCACGTAAATCTGAAATATCAGGCACATTAGGCATGCGAACTTCCATAACGACGCCGCCTTTAAAATCGATTCCGTAGTTAAGTCCTTTAAACAGTATTCCGCCTAAGACCATTAAAGTTGATAAAATCACAATCGAAAAAGTGATTTTGCGTTTACCAATAAAGTCAAAATTGGTGTTGTGTGGGATTAAATTCAAAATAGCCATAGTTTGCCTTAAATTGGTAGGGTTTCTAGTTGTTTATTTTTAAACCACCAAGCGGTTACTAATTTAGTTACCGAAAGAGCAGTGAACATTGATACTGAAATACCAATAGCGGTGGTTACAGCAAAACCACGAATAGGCCCTGTACCAAACTCGTAAAGGGCTGCTGCTGCAATTAGAGTTGTTAGGTTTGAGTCAACAATTGTGGTCATTGCTCGGTCAAACCCTGCCTCAATTGCAGTAAATACAGGTGTTCCCAACCGAAGTTCTTCTTTTATTCGTTCGTAGATTAGGACGTTAGCATCAACCGCCATTCCAATAGTCATTGCAATACCAGCAATACCCGGAAGAGTTAAGGTTGCTTGTAGTAGTGAAAGTCCTGCAAAAAGCAGTATCATGTTAAATGCTAAGGCTAGATTTGCGAACACGCCAAATGTTGAATAGCCCATAATCATAAATACAGATACTAACAAAAACGCAATCACTGTAGCATTTCTGCCATCGTGGATTGAGTCAGCTCCAAGGCTTGGGCCTACTGTACGTTCTTCAACAACTTTTAATGGAGCTGGCAATGAACCTGCTCTAAGCAATAGCGCCAATTCATTTGCTTCCTTAATGGTTCGGAAGCCTCCGCTGATTGAGGCATTGCCATCGGGAATTGCAGATCTAAATACTGGCGCTGTAAGTACCTTACCATCTAGAACAATTGCAAATTGTTTGCCGATGCTGCTTGCAGAAATTTCAGCAAATTTACGTGCTCCAATTTTATTAAAGCGTAAAGATACTCCAATTTCTCCGCTTTGGTTGTCGGTTGAAACTTGGGCATCAATCAGATGTTCACCACTGACTGATATTGTATTTCTAACAGCAATTTTCCTGCCACTTCCTTCATCACCGCGTACATAGTCAAGCATTGATGAATCAGCTCCTGGTATGCCAGAGTTTTGGGCTGCATGGTCAACCATGTGGAAAGTCATTTTCGCGGTTTGGCCAAGTAGTTTTTTAACTTCTTGTGGATCATCTACACCTGGTAGCTGTACGATAATGCGATCAGATCCCTGGCGAAGGATGGTTGGTTCTTTTGTGCCAGATTCATCAATACGACGTCGAATTACTTCAATTGATTGTTCGATAATTTTTTTAGCACGATTTTGTGCAGCAACCGGATCAACAGAAATTGTGACCTGACCTTCTGGTGTAACCTCAGCTACTAATGAAGAATCTATTTTTTTAATGATGCTAATTGCCGTATCTTTTTGGTTTACATCTCTAAGGTCTAGAAACAATCTAGGATTACTATCCTTACCTTCGACTCTTATGTTTAGGTACCCTATGTTAGATTTTCGAAGTGCACTTCGCACATCACTTAGCAAATTGCTTAAAAATTCTGCATTTACAGCTTTTAAATCAACTTCTAATTGCAGATGTGAACCGCCTCTTAGGTCAAGCCCTAGATTGACTGTGTGTTGAAGCCAAGTCGGGAACCTTTCTACAGTTTCCTTACTTACCATATTAGGCAAACAAAATAATAAACCTACAACGCAGGTGGTTATTATTGAAATTTTGCGCGATCTAGATAAACCAAATAACATCATTGGACTTAATTACTCACTTTTTGATTTAGGGGTAGGTTTTTTTGTAGCAAGCTTTACTGCTGGACCTTTTGTTGGAATTTTTTTGTGCGCTGCAGCGGTAGTTGGAGGTGTTTTTTCAGAGTCATTCTTGATTTGTTTTGAAGGTTCGTTGGCTGGTTGAGTTTTAGCAACAACATTATTAACGGTTGATTTTATGGCCCTAACCTTGATGCCTTCTGCAATTTCTAGGCTTATTTCGCTGTCGTTGATTACTTTATCAACAGTACCTAAAATTCCACCTGCTGTTATAACGCGGTCGCCTTTGCGCAATTCTTTAATCATAGCTTGGTGTGCTTGTGCCTTTTTTTGCTGAGGGCGCATGATAAGAAAATAAAATATAACAAAAACTACAGCAATTGGTGCAAGTTGCATAAGGTCAAATCCACCAATACTACCGTTGGCAAATAATCCCTGAGTAAGAACTAATATAATAAACAGAATCTTCACAAGGTTTCTCCTTTGTAAAATTTTAAAATTTTGTACGTGACCAGCTTAACAAAAAATATGTTAGATTCACAGTAGTCATTTAACATTTTAGATAATATTAATGGATTTTATTTTAGATTTTTATTTGTGGATTAAGGTTGTTCACATAGTCTCAGTTGTTGCATGGATGGCTGCACTTTTTTATTTACCAAGACTGTTTGTATACCATGTAGAGTTTCCAGAAAATGGAAAAATGCTCGAAATTATGGAAGAGAAACTTTCAAAAATCATTTTAAAACCTGCTATGTATATAGTGATTTTATCCGGTGGGCTGTTGCTATTAATTCCCGGTACAATTACACACCCATGGGTACATGCAAAACTTACTTGCGTATTTCTATTAATTATGTTTAACTCTTTTCTGGATGTAGTGCGGATTCAGCTCAAGCAAGGGTCTTGCAATAAGTCCTCAAAATTTTTTCGCGTTATCAACGAGATTCCCACAATACTTTTAATTTTTATAGTTATTTTAGTTATAATCAAACCATTCTGAGAGAATTATGCATTTACAAGATTTAAAAACTAAAACGCCGGCAGAACTTTTGGTTATTGCTGAAGAGCATGGAATTGAAAATGCTAGCAGCCTGCGCAAGCAAGATCTTATGTTTGCAATTTTGAAAAAACTTGCTGAAAAAGATATTGCTATATACGGAGATGGTGTTATTGAAATTTTGCAGGATGGCTTTGGTTTCTTGCGTTCTCCTGAATCGAATTATTTGCCTGGTCCTGATGATATTTATGTTTCACCTAATCAAGTTAGACGTTTAGGCTTGCGTACGGGTGATAGCGTGGAAGGTGAGATTCGTGCTCCCAAAGAAGGTGAGCGATATTTTGCTTTGGTTAAAACAAAAAAAGTCAACTTTGTTGATCCTGAAGAAATTCGTCATCGCATTAATTTTGATAACTTAACGCCATTGTACCCTGACAGACGTTTGAATCTTGAATTTAACGATGGTAGGCCAACTAAGGATTCTACAACAAGGGTGATTGATTTGGTGTCGCCTATGGGAATGGGGCAGCGTGCTCTTATTGTTGCGCCTCCACGTACTGGTAAAACGGTAATGTTACAGAGTATAGCGCACTCCATTACCGCTAATCACCCAGATGCTTATCTAATAGTTTTGCTAATTGATGAGCGCCCGGAAGAGGTGACTGATATGGCTAGATCTGTAAAAGGTGAAGTGGTTAGTTCAACCTTTGACGAGCCAGCTTCTCGTCACGTGCAAGTTGCTGAAATGGTTATAGAAAAGGCTAAACGTTTGGTTGAACAAAAACGTGATGTGATCATTTTGCTAGATTCCGTTACTCGCTTGGCAAGGGCCTATAACACGGTTGTGCCATCATCTGGTAAGGTTCTTACGGGTGGTGTTGATGCTAATGCTTTGCAGCGGCCTAAACGCTTTTTTGGTGCTGCGCGTAATATTGAAGAGGGTGGTTCGCTTACTATTATTGCTACAGCACTGGTTGATACTGGTTCTCGTATGGACGAAGTTATTTTTGAAGAATTTAAAGGAACAGGTAACGCTGAAATTGTGCTTGATCGTAAGCTTTCTGATAAACGTGTTTTCCCAACTATTGATATTAATAAGTCAGGAACACGTAAAGAAGAGCTGTTAGTGACTGATAAGGCTGAACTTGCTAAAATGTGGGTGCTGCGTCGTATATTGAATCCAATGGGTACTGTTGAAGCTATGGAATTCTTGCTTGATAAGCTTAAATTTAGTAAGAATAACCATGATTTTTTTCAGAATATGAATTCTTAAAATTGGTTAAGGGTTAAGTATGTTGTCCTTAAACTACAGTTTATATGATTGTTTCACTACAGAAGCTTTTCAAGGACATGTTGCTGTTGTTGTTGAGGTTTCTCAAAAGCCAGAAATATCATTTGCTATAAAAATTGCGACTGAACTTTGCCAAACAATAACTTGTTTTGTTTGGCAGGAAGGTGGCAATTTTTGGGTTAAGTCAATTGCAAAAGATGGAAGCATTTGGTCAATTAACCATGGTTTACTAGCTGTTGCAAGACATTTACTCGGTGTAAATGGTGAGGCTGATTTGCATACTTATGGTGGCGTATATCGTGCTAAAACTCATGGTAACACAGTGACTATAAGTCTTCCTAAAATGCTGCTAGAAAACACGGAAATGCCAGAAAGACTTAGTCAAACCTTTGGTATAATGCCTGTATCTGTGTGTGATGTTGGAAAAACCTGTGTGGTTGAGTTACGCAC
This sequence comes from Candidatus Finniella inopinata, assembly GCA_945860985.1. Taxonomy (GTDB): domain Bacteria; phylum Pseudomonadota; class Alphaproteobacteria; order Paracaedibacterales; family CAITNM01; genus CAITNM01. The sequence continues at coordinate 5,642 of CAMASM010000045.1, read as the reverse complement.
TGTTGAAGATGTCTTAAATCTTGATCCAGATATCAATGGGATTACTAGGTTGGATTATAATAGAGTCATTTTGACTGCAGAAGATGAAACGGTTCCATTTGATTATGTTTGCAGGTGCTTTTCTCCAAAACAATACATTAACGAGAACAATGGTAGTTTATACATCCAAACCTTCTTACCTTTATTTTGGCAAGAACGCCTAGGTAAGGATAGCTTTTCATTTTTACAAATGAGTCAGCGTCGTGCTATGGGTAAGGCGATTGTAAAAGATAGCGAGATTGAGATTGAGGCATCAGTTAAACAAACATTTGTTGGTTCTTTAAAGGTACAATGAAGCTTTTGTATGTTGTTGCTCGTGCCGAGTATTTTGTAAGCCACCGGTTAGATTTGGCGCATGCTACAATGAAGAGTGGCTTTGAGGTTGCCGTAGCAACAACTAATTTTTCTCAAACAGATTCTGAAAAATTAAATGGTATACATAATTTTTTGGTAGGGTTTAAACGCGGTAGTTTAAGTCCTTTTACTGAGATTAAAACTATATTTGATTTGTTTAAGATTTTTAAGAATTATCGTCCTAATTTTGTTCACAATATTGGTTTAAAACCGGCGTTGTATTGTGCTGCATTAGCGCGCTTATATGGTGTTTCAAGCATTAATTCAATTAATGGTTTTGGGTATATATTCACATCCAATCAACTGAAGGCTAGGGTGCTAAAGCCATTCGTAAGTTTTGCTTTAAGGTTAGCTTTAAACCATTCAGATGTGACTGTGATTGTTCAAAATTCGGATGATTACAATGACTGCTCTTTATTATTACCAAAGTGTAATTTGCATTTGGTCGCTGGTTCGGGAGTTGATGTTAATGCTTTTTTGCCGAGACCTTACAAAGGTGTTTTTACATTTACACTTGTTGCTCGTATGTTGTGGAGCAAAGGTGTTAAAGAGTTTGTAGAAGCTGCTAGGTTATTTAAAAATGATAATCCAAATGCAAATGTCAGGTTTTTGCTAGTTGGTTCGCCAGATTCTGAAAATCCTGAAACTGTACCTTATGGTGTTTTACAAAATTGGTGTAACGAAAAAATTGTTGAATGGTACGAGCATACTGATGATATAGCTTCCGTTTATGGAAGCACCTCTGTGGCGGTTTTGCCTAGTTATAGAGAGGGTATGCCAAAATCTTTGTTAGAAGCTATGGCTTGCGGTCTTCCGGTTGTTACTACTTTTTCTCGTGGTTGCGATGACTTAGTCCAGGATGGGGTTAATGGTTTTAAGGTTCCGGTTAAAGATTCTGTGGCTTTATTTAAGGCCATGCAAAAATGCTACTTGGATACTTCGATTTGCCACGTTATGGGTGGTAATGGAAGACAGAAAGCAGAAAATGTTTATTCTATGAACATTATCAACCGGCAAATTATTGATATTTATATCAAAATTTCACGTAAATTATAAGCGTTGCATCTTGTTTACAGATTTTAAGTGTGCTACATATTCAAGTTAGTATGTGAATGGCCCCGCTTTAATTTGTGACTTACGTTGTTACCGAAGCTTGTATTAAGTGTAAGTACACTGATTGTGTTGATGTATGTCCGGTTGATTGTTTTTTCGAGGGTGAAAACATGCTAGTGATAGACCCAGATATTTGTATTGACTGTGGTGTTTGTGAAGTTGAGTGCCCTGTAGAGGCAATAGTTCCAGATACCAAGGAAGATTTATTAGGGCATTGGTTGGAGCTCAACCGTGAGTATTCAAAAAAATGGCCGAATATTATTCGCGTGAAGGATGCGCCTCCAGATGCTGATGTTTGGGCAAAGATGTCTGGGAAGTATCCTGAACATTTTAGTAAAAAACCTGGAAAGTGATTTGTACTTGAAATTAAAAAAATCATTCCCATGTTAGGAAAGTAGAAGAAATTTTTTAAGGAACTAAGTGAATGGCTGCAAGAAATTTTAAAGTTGGTGAACACGTTGTATATCCAGCGCATGGAGTTGGTAAGCTTATAGGTTGTGAATCGCATAATATTGCTGGAAGTCAGTTGGAGTTGTTGGTTATTAACTTTGATAAAGATAAGATGGTTTTGCGTTTGCCTAAAGAAAAGGCTGAAAATGCTGGTTTACGTCCATTAAGTTCAAAAACAGAAATGGATGAAGCTTTGAAAATGCTTTCGGTGCGCACTAAGCCACGTAGGGTTATGTGGAGCCGTCGTGCTCAGGAATACGAAACAAAAATAAATTCAGGTATGCCAGGAGCAATTGCTGAAGTTATTCGTGATTTGTATCGTCGTAGCAATGACAATGAGCAATCGTATAGCGAACGTCAAATATATCAAGCTGCTGTAGAACGCTTTGTGCGTGAGCTTTCGGCGGTTGAAGATTTGGATGAAAAAGATGCGATTGAAAAAATGGAAGTTTCCTTGCGGGCTGCGTAAAGAAGTGCTTGACTTTGTTTTGGTCAATCATTAGGATACGTAGAGTTTACAGGGAAAATTAACAACAGATACCTAGAGATTAAATTATGCCAACAATAAATCAGTTAATACGAAAATCACGCGAGCCGAAAGTTAATCGTAATAAGGTTCCTGCTTTAGAAGCATGTCCTCAACGCCGCGGTGTTTGTACGCGTGTGTTCACGACGGCTCCAAAAAAACCAAACTCAGCTTTGCGTAAGGTTGCTCGTATTCGTTTAACGAATGGCTTTGAAGTAACTGGGTATATTCCAGGTGAAGGACACAACTTGCAAGAGCACTCTGTTGTTTTGATTCGTGGTGGTCGTGTAAAGGACTTACCAGGTGTGCGTTATCACATTGTACGTGGTGCATTGGATACTCAAGGTGTTAAAGGTCGTAAGCAAAGTCGCTCAAAATACGGTGTGAAGCGTCCTAAGTAGTTTTAATTATTTAAGTTCTTTGAAATAGTAAAGAGGTTTGAACATGTCACGACGTCGTGCGGCGGTAAAACGCGAGATTAACCCTGATGCCAAATTTGGTGATGTGGTAGTTGCAAAGTTTATGAATTGTATGATGCTGCAGGGTAAAAAGTCAGTATCTGAAGGTATTTTTTATGCAGCTATGGATAAAATTCAGGCAAAAAGTGGAAAAAATCCTGTTGAGTTGTTCCATGAAGCTTTGACAAATGTGAAGCCGTCTATAGAGGTTCGTTCACGTCGTGTTGGCGGTGCCACTTATCAGGTTCCTACAGATGTACGTGCTGAGCGTTCACAGGCTTTGGCGTTTCGTTGGTTGATTAATGCTTCTCGTTCCCGTTCTGAAAAAACGATGATTGATCGTTTGTCAGGTGAGCTTTTGGATGCTGCTAATAGCCGTGGTTCTTCTGTTAAGAAAAGAGAAGATACCCATAAGATGGCTGAAGCAAATCGTGCATTTGCTCACTATCGTTGGTAGTTGGGAGTATTAAATTATGGCACGTACGACTCCGCTAGATAAATATCGTAATATTGGTATCATGGCGCATATTGACGCCGGTAAAACTACAACTACAGAACGCGTTCTTTACTATACTGGAAAATCATACAAGATTGGTGAAGTTCATGAGGGCACTGCCGTTATGGACTGGATGGAGCAAGAGCAGGAGCGTGGTATTACAATTACCTCTGCTGCAACTACTTGTTATTGGAATGATCATCGCATTAACATTATCGACACTCCAGGTCACGTTGACTTTACTATTGAAGTTGAGCGTTCATTGCGCGTACTAGATGGTGCTGTAGCTGTATTTGACGGTGTTGCTGGTGTTGAGCCGCAATCCGAAACTGTTTGGCGTCAAGCTGATAAATATCATGTTCCGCGTATTTGCTTTATTAACAAGTTAGATCGTACTGGCGCTGATTTTTACCGTTGCGTTGATATGATTGTTGATCGCCTTGGTGCGCGTCCGGCAATTACACTTTTGCCAATTGGTGCTGAAGCTGATTTCGTTGGTGTGGTTGACTTAGTTGAAAACAATGCGATTGTTTGGCGTGACGAAAGCCTGGGTGCGAAATTCGATATCGTTGAAATTCCAGCTGACTTAAAAGAAAAAGCTGCTGAATATCGTCACCGTCTAATTGAAACTGCGGTTGAAGCTGATGATGTGTTAATGGCGGCTTATCTAGATGGTAAGGAGCCAACACCAGCAGAGCTAAGATCAGCTATTCGCAAAGGTGCCATTAAAGGAATGTTTGTTCCTGTGCTTTGTGGAAGTGCATTTAAAAACAAAGGTGTGCAGCCTTTGCTTGATGCTGTTGTTGCTTATCTTCCATCACCAGCTGACGTTGGTGCGGTTGATTGTGTTGATGATCGTGGTAACGAAACGACTCGTAAATCAGATGATAACGAACCATTCGCAGGTCTAGCATTTAAAATTATGACTGACCCATTCGTTGGTTCACTAACTTTCGTACGTATTTATTCAGGCAAGCTTGATGCTGGTTCTGGTGTTGATAACTCAATCAAAGAGAAAAAAGAACGTGTTGGGCGTATGCTTTTAATGCATGCAAACTCACGTGAAGATATCAAAGAAGCTTATGCTGGAGATATCGTTGCCTTGTGCGGTCTAAAGTACACCACAACTGGTGACACTTTGTGTGACAGCTCAAAGCCGGTAATTCTTGAAAAGATGGAATTCCCAGATCCAGTTATAGAAATTGCGATTGAGCCTAAAACCAAAGCTGACCAAGAAAGAATGTCAGTTGCTTTGTCTCGTTTGGCTTCAGAAGATCCATCATTTCGTATTCATACCGACATTGAAACTGGTCAAACAGTTATGAAGGGCATGGGTGAATTACACCTTGAAATTAAAGTTGATATCTTAAAACGTGAATACAAGGTTGATGCAAACATTGGTGCGCCTCAAGTTGCGTATCGTGAAACTATCACAAAAGCTGCTGATTATGATTACACACATAAAAAACAAAGTGGTGGTGCTGGTCAGTTTGCTCGTGTGAAATTTACATTTGAGCCGTTAGAGCCTGGTTCAGGCTTTGTTTTTGAAAATAAAGTTGTGGGTGGTTCAGTTCCAAGAGAATACATTCCTGGTGTTACTAAAGGATTGGAATCTGCGATTGGTACAGGTGTTGTTGCTGGGTTCCCAACAATTGACTTTAAAGCAACTCTTACAGACGGTGCTTATCACGATGTGGACTCAAGCGCATTGGCTTTCGAAATTGCATCAAGGGCAGCTTTCCGTGAAGGTATATTAAAGTGTGCCCCTAAGTTGTTGGAACCTGTAATGAAGGTTGAAGTTGTTACTCCAGAAGATTATATGGGTGATGTTATCGGCGATTTGAATAGTCGTCGTGGCCAGGTTACAGGTATGGATCAACGTGGTAATGCGCGTGTTATTAACGCAATGGTGCCTTTGGCGAATATGTTTGGATATGTAAATACTTTACGATCCATGTCACAAGGCCGTGCACAATTTTCAATGGTTTTTGATCATTATGAACAAGTTCCGCAAAATGTCGCGGATGAAATTAAAGCAAAGATGGCATAAGGAGCTATATCATGGCAAAAGAAAAATTTGAAAGAAGTAAACCACACTGTAACATAGGAACGATTGGTCACGTTGACCATGGTAAGACGTCATTAACAGCGGCGATTACAAAAGTTCTAGCTGAAAGTGGCGGAGCAAAATTCATGGCTTACGATC